>JAIOII010000840.1 GCA_019912685.1 Kofleriaceae bacterium | reverse complement strand
CCGCATCGCCGTCGCCGCCGCGAACGCGAGCGCCACCGCGCCGGCGACGGCGATGCGGAACGCCAGCTCACCGATCGGCAGGAGCGACGCGAGCGCGCCGAGCACGACCGCCAGCGCGCCGTCGCCGGCGCCCGGGTGCAGCGACGCCGTGTCCGCGAGGAAGACGGCCGACTCGAGACTCACGCGCGGGAGCGCCACGGAGCGACGGTATACCACCGGCGAGGCATGATCCTTGAAGGGTGATCAGCAGAGTACGTAGTCGACGACGCATGTGGAGGGAAGGTCATGCTGAGCCAGCTCGTCGCGTCTCACCGGCAGGAGATCCTCGAGCGCACCGAACGTGCGATGGCCCGCAGGTTCCCGTCGCATCCTCCCGGGATCGACCAGATCCCCAGGTTCCTCGACGGCGTCGCGCTCGCCCTGGAGCGGAGCAGCGAGCGCGAGGGCGCGGCGCGCGCCGCCGTGCACGCCGCCGCCGTGGCCGAAGCGCAGGCCCGCAAGGATCACGGGTTCTCGATCGAGGTCGTCGCGCGCAGCTTCGGCTCCGTCTGCGAGGCGATCACCAGCATCGCCGTCGAGCGAGGGATCGAGCTCGACGCGCGCGACATGCAGCTGCTCAACCTCTGCATCGACGACGCGATCGCGGACGGTATCCTCCACTACGCCATGCTCTCGGAGCGAGCAGCGGCGAACGTCGCCGCGCTGCGCGCCGGCTTTCTCGCCCACGAGATGCGCAACGCGATCAACGGCGCCATGGTCGCCTTCGAGGTGCTGCGCGAGGGACGCGTCGGCATCCTCGGCCGCACCGGTGACGTCCTCGACCGGTGCCTGCGACGGTTGAACACCCTGATCGCACAGGAGCTCTCCGCGGCGCGGCTCGAAGCGGGCGCGCCGCTCCAGCGCGAGCGCCTGTACGTCGCCCGCGTGGTCCACGAGATCGTGATGGCGCTTCCCCCTCGGCCCGAGGTGGCCGTGACGCTCGAGCTCGACGAGGACGTGACGATCGACGCCGATCGTGACCTCTTCGCGTCGGCCGTCGGCAACCTCGTCCAGAACGCGATCAAGCACACGCGCCCGGGCGGCGAAGTGAGAGTGCGCACGCTCCGCGAGAGCGCGGCCGTCCGCGTCGAGGTCGAGGACGCATGCGGGGGCCTCGGGACCGACCATCCCGAGGCCCTGTTCCAGGCGTTCCGGCGAGGCGGTTCGGCCATCGCCGGCGCCGGCCTCGGCCTCGCGATCGCGCGCCAGTCCGTCGAGTCCCACGGCGGCACCGCCTCGGTCCACGACCTCCCGGGCAAGGGCTGCGTGTTCAGCCTCGCCTGGCCGCGTAGCGGCTCCGGTTGATCCCCTGCGGCCGCGGTTCGTGTACCATCGGCGTGGGGGATGGCCCGCATCCGTATCGTCGATGAATGGCTTCGCTCCCCAGCGTCGCCCCCCACCCACTGGCGTTCGATCATGGTGGTGGCCGAGCGCTGGGGGGAGCAGCGCGTGCTCATGCGCGCGTACGCCGAGAGCCCGGATCAGACGCGCCCGACGATCGTCCTCCACGGGACCGAGGTCGCGATCGGTCCGGCCGGTACCGATCCCAACGGCGAGTGGGGCCTGCACGTGCAGCCGCCGGTCGATGGCCTCGCGCAGGAGCTGAAGGAACAGCTCGAGCTCGCCGCCCGCCGGCTCGCCGGCGCCAAGGGCAACGCGCCGCGGCTCGCCGACGAGGCGCCGACGTTCGAGCGCAAGCGCACCAACAACTGGGCGCCGGGATCTCCGCGCGATCTGCCGGAGGCGCCGATCCCGAGGGCGGCGTGGGATCCGGCGGTGGCGGCATCCCAGCACGCCGCGCCGGCCTATCCCAACCCGCAGATGGCGACGATGGTCGCGCCGCCGCATGCGGTGTCGGTGCCGCAGCACCAGGCGGCCGCCTACGTGCCGGCCGCGCCCGCCGCCGAGTACATCGCGCCGAGCGGCATCCCGTCGGACGGCGGCATGACCGTCGCCGCGCCGTCGAACCCGACGCTGCGCCGGACGCCGATGCCGGTGACGACGGAGCAGCACCAGCGACGCAAGCGACGCACGACGAAGAACGTGCCCGTCGCCGGCGCGCGGACCGCGCTCGGCTACTCGTCGGGCGCGGGCGCGCAGAACGCGGTCATCCGCCTCGGGTTGCGACCGGCGGCGGCCGCGCGTCTCGGCCGGCTCGTCGACCGCACGGTGCCCGCCGACTTCCAGATCACGCAGATCGAACGCGAGGTCCTGAACGCGCTCGGCGAGCGCGATCGGCTGAGCGCGCGCGCGATCAGCGAGCTCGTCGGCGTCGTCGACGCGGTGGCGTGGATGGAGCAGCTCGTGTCCAAGCTCGAGCGCTTCGGCCTCGACATCGTGGGGCCCGGCGAGCCGTCGGGCAGCGATCCCACCTACGTGCTGCGGCACTGACGACCGCGCCGCGGCGGTGGCACGCCGCTGGCAAGGACCCAGGTCAGGCACAATCAGCAACGCACGAGATCGAGTCCCAAAGACAGATCGTCGAGCCCGATGGGCGTGAAACCCCAGCGGAGCAGCGATCACGGATCGGAACCTTCGTTCCGTGAAGGACCGCTCGGCTGATTGTGCCCTTCTTGTTTTCGGGGGACGCGATCGGCGGGCGCGAGTGCACGCGCGTTCGCGCCCGGCGGGCGCTATGGATACGCCGGCGGGTCGCTCGCCGGGAACGACTCCCAGCTCGCCTGATCGACGGCGTCCCAGTCCGGAGCCGTCTCCGCCGGGCACAGCCACTTCTCGGCGATCTCCTCGATGTCGGGCGTGCGCACGAACTGCGGACGTCGCATCCGGGCGCGCAGCGCGTCCTCGATCATCGTGGCGAGCGACGTGCGCGTCGCCCGCCAGCCGAGCACGGCGCGCGCCCTGCGCACATCGGCGACGAGCTGGGGTGGGTCGCCGGGACGGCGCGGGCCGAACGTGTGGGGCACGGGGCGGCCGAGGACGGACGCGATCGTGGCGAGCACCTCGCGCACCGAATGACCGCGCCCGGTCCCGAGGTTGACCGGGCCGACCGTGGTGCCGACCTCGACCGCGTCGAGCGCGCGCAGGTGCGCCACGGCGAGATCCTCGACGTGGATGAAGTCGCGCACGCAGGTGCCGTCGGGCGTCGGATGGTCGCTGCCGAAGACGACGATCGGCGGGCGCTTGCCCAGCGCGGCGTCGAGCGCGAGCGGGACGAGGTGGGTCTCGGGCTCGTGGTTCTCGGCGAGCGTGCCGTCCCGCCGCGCGCCCGCGGCGTTGAAGTAGCGCAGCGCGCCCCACGCGATCCCGTGCGCGGCGCCGACGGCGGACAGCGCGTGCTCGAAGGCGAGCTTGGAGGTGCCGCACGGGTTCAGCGGCGCGAGCGGCGCGGTCTCGGGGACCGGCACGAGGTCGGGCTGCCCGTACACCGCCGCCGTCGACGAGAACAGGAAGGCGCGGATCCCGAGCTCGCGCACCGTGTCGAGCAGGCGCAGCGCGCGCACGACGTTGACGTCGAAGTACGCCTCGGGCGCGCGCACCGAGGCCTCCGCGCCGAGCTTGCCCGCGAAGTGCACGACGCTGCCGATGTCGTGCGCGTGCACGATGCGCTTCACGACGGCGACGTCGCCGATGTCGCCCTCGACGAGGTGGAGCGACGCGGGGAGGCAGCCGGGCGTGCCGCTCGAGAGGTCGTCGAGGACGACGATGGTGCGGCCCTGCTCGACCGCCAGCCGCGCGAAGTGCGAGCCGATGAAGCCGGCGCCGCCCGTGACGAGAACACCACGTCGAGACATCCACCGCGCAAATGCACGGAATGCGCCACGGCCCACCCCTTGCACTTTCAGCTCGCGAAAGAAATCGAAAGGACAGGAAGAAAACCATGATGCGTTCGAAATCCCTTCTCGTGCTCGCGATCGCGCTTGCCGTCCCCGCCGCCGCCGCGGCTGGCCCCGGAACCGGCGCCGACAAGACGGAGAAAGCCGACAAGACGGACAAGACCGTCAAGACGCAGAACAAGCCGCGCTTGAGCGACTCGGAGCTCGCGACGCTGCAGCACCACCACGACGTCAACCTGATGGAGATCAAGATGGGCAAGCTCGCGCAGCAGCGCGGCGGCCCCGAGGTGAAGAAGTACGCCGCGCAGCTGGTGAAGGACCACCAGATGGCCGACAAGAAGGCGATCCAGCTCGCCAAGGCGCGAGGCGTGACGCTCTCGCAGGGCGCGACGCCGATGAGCGAGGTCGAGCAGGCGCAGCACCAGAAGCAGATGGAGACGATGAGCCGGCTCGAGACGCTCCAGGGCGAGAGCTTCGATCGCGAGTTCCTGCAGGCGATGGTCGACAGACACTCCGCCGAGCTCGGCTACCTGACCGTGGCGATCGCCGACGCGACCGATTCCAAGCTCAAGGCGCACCTCGAGTCCGTGCGGCCGAAGATCGAGAAGCACGCCGATCAGGCGCGCCAGCTGCTGTCGAAGATGGAGGGGACGGCGGGCGACGAGACGAGCGACCGGCCCATGACCGACGAGACGACCGGTGAAACGCCGCCGCCGGAGGACACCTCGGGCGAGACCCGGACGCCGACGCCGGCCCAGCCGACGCCCGCGCCATCGCCGAAGCGCGACGAGACGACGCCGCCGAGCCCGACTCCGTACAACCCGTCCCGCTGAGGTGCCCCATGCAGTGCGAGACCTGCGGCAACAACTACGACAAGGCGATCGAGGTCGTGAAGGACGGCACGCGCCACGTGTACGACTGCTTCGCGTGCGCGATCCACGCGCTCGCCCCCGCATGCGCGCGCTGCGGCGTGAAGATCATCGGGCACGGCCTCGAGTCCGAGGGCGAGTACTACTGCTGCGCGCACTGCGCGCGGCATATGGGCGTGCGCGCCCTGCGCGACCGCGCCGAGCCGCCCGCCGCCGGCCAGGCGAGCGCGACCTAGTCGCGCGCGATCTCGTCGCGCGCTTCTTCGGCGCGCCTTCGAGGCTCGCCCGCAGCGCCTGCAAGAGGTCGACGACCTGGCCGTCCTTCGCCGACTTCTTCTTGCGGGCGTGTCCGTTGCCGGCGGCGGCGTGCGCGCCTTCCTTGTCCTCGTGCTCGGCGATCACCTTGCGCAGCGACTGGTCGGCCTCGTCCTCGAACTTCGACGGATCGAAGGCCTTCTTGCCGAGCTGCACGACGAGCGAGCGCGCCATCTCGCGCTCCGATGCCGACATCCTGCCGGGCTCGCCGTGCGGCACCTGCTGCTCGCGGTGGACCTCCTCGTCGTGATGGAGCGTGTGCATCACCAGGCCGAGCTGGCTCGCGCGCACCGCGACGAGGTAGCTCTTGCCGCGGGCGAGCTGCGTGCCGACGCCGACCGAGCCGCCGTCGCGCAGCGTCTCCGCGAGCAGGTGATACGCGCGGTCACCGCCCTTGCCCGGTGAGAGGTAGTACGCGTTGTCGAAGTAGACCGGGTCGATCGTCTCGGCGGGGATGAACTCGATGAGATCGACGCGACCCGTCGCCTTCGGGAGCGCCGCCTGCGCCTCTTCCTTCGACATCACCACCTCGCCTTCCTCTCCCTCGTACGCGCGCGCGAGCTCGTCGCTCTCGACCGGTACCCCCTCCTCCTCGCAGACGTACTGGCGCTTCACGCGCGAGCCGTCCTTGGCGTGGACGAGATGATACGAGATCCGGCCCTCGCGGCGGCGCGTCGCGTGGATCCCGACAGGAATGGCGACCAGCCCGAGGGACAAGGTCGCCGACGACATGGCGCGTGACGTACGTGGCATCCCCCATGCACTTGCCAGGACCGTGCCGCAACGGCACGTGATGGAGGAACCCGAGATGCCACGTGGTGACAAGTCGTCGTACACCGACAAGCAGAAGCGCCAGGCCGAGCACATCGAGAAGAGCGCGAAGAAGCGCGGTCGCTCGACGAAGACGGCGGAGCGGATCGCCTGGGCGACGGTGAACAAGCAGGACGGCGGCGGCAAGAAGTCGGGCAGCGGCCGCAAGAGCGGCGGTGGTCGCAAGAAGCGCGGCCGCACCTCGAAGCGCTCGTAGCACCGCCGGTCAGGCGCGCGGGTCAGGCGCGCGGGCGCTTGCTGCTCTCGGTGTCGCGCTCGGACGAGCTCGAGGCCGACTGCGAGGTCTGGCGCCCGCCGTTGCCGCTCATCTCGCGCTGCTCCTGCACGCGGATGTGGTTGGTCACGTCCTTCACGCCCGGGATGCGCTCGACGCAGTCCTCGGCGGCGCGCTTCATCCGGCGCTCGGTCACGGTGCCGGAGAGCGTGACCTCACCGTTCTTCACCTGCACCTCGATCGACGACGCGTCGACCTCGTCGTCCTCGGTCAGCGCGTCGTTCACGTCCTCGCGGATCCGCTCGTCGGAGCGCGTGTAGCCCGACGGTCCCTTGCCGCGGAACCCGCCCATGCGCTCGCGCCCGTACTGTCCGCGCCCGTACTGCTGCCCGCGTCCACCGTACGGCTCGTCGCCGTACATCGACTGCCCACCGTGGCGCTGGCCGCCCATCCCCATCTGCTGACCGCCGTACCCGCCACCGTAGCCGTACCCCGTCGACTCGCCGTACCTCCCACCGCCGCGCTCGTAGCCGCCGCCGCCCATGCCGCCGCGGCCGTAGCCCATCTGCTGCTCGCGGCCCCAGTCCTCCTGGCCGCCACCACCATAGCGGCCCGTCATCATGCCGCTGCCCGATCCGCTCTGGCCACCCCAGCCCTGGTACCGCATGCGCTCGTCGTCGCGCCCGCGATCCTCGTCCATGCGACCGAAGCGCCCGAAGCGGCGCTCGCGATCGCCGTCGTCCTCGTCACGCCACCCGCCGCGGTCGCGCTCCTCGCCGCCGTAGCGCTGCCGGTACCGCTCGTCGAGCTCGCGCTCGCCGCCGCGCTGTGACTCCATCCCCCAGCCGCCGCGATCGCGCTCACGTCCCCACCGCCCCTCACGCTCCTCGTTCCGATCCATGTGCGAAATGGCCATGTCGATGATCCCCTGTGTTGATGGTGAAATGCGGCCGAGCGCACTGCACACCTCGGACCACAGGGGCATCACGTCGACTCGCGAACGTGGCTCGATCGCACACCACTCCCGCGAGCCTTGCCGCTCGTCGTGCGCGAACGCACGCAGCAGGTACGCACACGGTTCAGAATTCGTATCCGAGCTTCGCGCTCGCCGACCACGTGTGCAACTTGGGCGACTCTTCGCCGACGTCGGTGCGGATCAGATCCTCCTCGGTGGCGATGCGGAACGAGCCGCGCAGGTCAGCCACGAACCCGGCGATGCGATAGCTCACGCCGGCGCCGACCGGGATCTCGAGCAGGTTGTCGGTCTCCACGACGTCCGAAGTGTTGGTGTCGGCGTTCGTGAGATCGTACCGGCGCCACGCCGCGCCGCCGAAGAAGTAGGGATTGATCCGCTGCTCCGGCAGCAGGTTCACGCGCGCGAGCCCTTCGAGCGCCGTACCGACGAGCACGGCGTCGGTGTCGAGGCCGATGGCGTCGATCGCCTGCGCGGAGCCGACGTAGCCGGCCTCGAGCGCGATCGGCGAGCGCGTGCCGAACGCCGCACGCACGTCCCACGTGCCGCCGACGTCGGCGGTATCGCGCATCTCCTCGTTGGTGAAGCCCGACACCCCGCCGCCGACCGTGAGCGCGAGGCCGATGCGCGAGAGCAGGTCCTCGTCTTCCTCGTCGTACGCCTGCGCCGCCGCGCCGTTCGCGAACAGCGCGGCCCCCAGGAATGCCACCGCTCCGAGCTTGTACGTCCTCATGGTCAACCTTCCTTTCGCGTCTCGGGAGTGCAGCGCACGTGCCCGCCCGCGCGAAAGGAAGGTGGAAGACCGAAGGATCAGTCCTTGCTGGCGCCGCTGCCGATCGCGATCTTCTTCGGCTTGGCGCCCTCGGTCTTGGGCACGACGATCGTGAGGACGCCGTCGCGCAGCTCGGTCTTGATGTGCTCGGTGTCGGCGTTCTCCGGCAGCGAGAACGCGCGGGCGAACTGACCGAACGAACGCTCGAAGGCGTACACGTTCTCGTCGCTCGTCTCCTTCTCGGCCTCGCGCCGTCCGGCGATCTGCAGGCGATTGCCGTGCACGGTGATCTCGATGTCGTCGCGCTTCACCCCCGGCAGATCGGCGATGAAGCGGAAGGCGTCGCCGTTCTCGCGCACCTCGAAGCACGGCATCCACGTCTCCCGTCCACGGGCGATGGGACCGCCCAGCTCCCGGAAGGGATCCCAGCGCAGCATCTCGCGCATGATCCGCATCGGATCCCACTCGACCATCGGGTACTCCCCACGCCTCATGATGTCCGCCATGACACTTTCTCCTCGTCGTGAAATCTCTCCGCCGTGCTCGCGGCCAGGCCGCCACAGGCGGTCGCGCAGGTTGCGCAACATCCCACCACTGGTCTGCGTCCTCATCGCCATTTGAGTTGCTCCTCGAGCCTCGGGCTCGCAAGCGACGCGCGTGCCACGCGTGAGGAACGCGCAACGTGCCGATCATGTGGGCGTCGGCTCGCGCGGCGCGCTCGCGATCGTGTCATCGGCGCTCGCGCGTGCCATCACGCACGCGCGGCTGGACCAGCGCTCCGATCAGAGCCTGGCGACGACCTTGATGCAGCCGTCCCGCTTCTCGTTGAACATGCGGTACGCGTCGGGCAGGTCCGCGAGCGACACGCGGTGCGTGATCACGAACGACGGATCCATCGCGCCGTTCTCGACGTACGGCAGGAGACGTCGCGCATAGCGATGGAAGTGGGTCTGCCCCATCTTGAACGTCAGGCCCTTGCCGAACGCGGCGCCGATCGGGAACTTGTCGACGAAGCCCCCGTAGACGCCGGGGATCGAGATCGTGCCACCCTTGCGACACGCCATGATCGCCGTGCGCAGCGCCGTCGGGCGGTCGGTCTGCATCCTGAGCGTCTGCTTGACCTTGTCGTAGAGCCCGACCGCGCCCTCGCCGTGGGCCTCGAGCCCGACGGCGTCGATGCACGCGTCGGGGCCGCGCCCGCCGGTCAGCACGTCGAGCTGGCGGGCGACGTCGCCGCCCGCCTCGTCGATGACGGTCGCGCCGCCGGCCTCGGCCATGAGCAGGCGTTCGGGGACGGAGTCGATCGCGATCACGCGCGCCGCGCCCAGGACCAGCGCGCTGCGGATCGCCATCTGGCCCACCGGTCCGCAGCCGAACACGGCGACGGTGTCCTCGCCGGTGATGCCGCAGTTCTCGGCCGCCATCCAGCCGGTCGGCACGATGTCGCCGAGGAAGAGCACCTGCTCGTCGCCGAGCTCGACGGGGACCTTCACGCACCCGACGTCCGCGAACGGCACGCGCACGTACTCGGCCTGACCGCCGGCGTAGCCACCGAAGAGGTGCGAGTAGCCGAACAGCGCCGCGCCCGAGTGGCCGTAGGCGAGCTCGACGGCGCGTGCGCTGCTCGCCGGGTTGGTGTTGTCGCAGGCCGACCAGAGGTCGTGCTGGCAGAACCAGCAGCGCCCGCACGAGATGCCGCAGATCACGAGCACGCGATCGCCGGGGACGAGCGTGTGGCACTCGGGACCGACCTCGACGATCTCGCCCATGAACTCGTGGCCGATGACGTCGCCCGGCTTCATCGCCGGGATGAAGCCGTTGTAGAGGTGCAGGTCGGAGCCGCAGATCGCCGTCGAGGTCACGCGCACGACGGCGTCGTGCGGGTTCACGATCGCGGGATCGGGGACGTCCTCGACGCGAACGTCCTGCTTGCCATGCCAGGTGAGCGCGCGCATGTCACACCCCCGCCTGTGCGAAGTTCCCCGTGACCTCCTCCTCGGCTCGCTCCCGAGGCGGCGGCGCGGGTCGGGAGGCGCCGGTCGCGATCTCGCCGGTCTCGATGAACTGACGCAGCCGGATGAGGTCCGCGGCGAGCTGGTGATCGGTGAGCGCGCGCACGAGGCCGGCGAACGGCGCGAGCACGAGCTCGGCGGGAGGATGGAAGCGCATCTCGACGGTGAGCAGCGTCGAGCGGTGGTCGGGGTACTCCGACAGCTCGATCGATCCCTCGTGGCGGACGTCGCCGCCGGGCAGCGCCTCCCAGGCGAGGAACCGGCCGGGCTGCTCGTCGGTGATCTGGGCGAGCCAGTGCAGCTGGACGGGCCCCACCGCCGCGACCCAGTGCGAGGTCTTCTCGTCGGTCACCTCGATCGCCTCGAAGCGCTCGAGGAAGCGCGTGAGCCCGGGCAGGTCGCGCCACACGGCGTAGACCTCGTGGCGCGGCGCCTGGATCAGGATGCTGCGGCGCAGCTCGATGCCACCGCCGAGCGCGCGCCAGCGCGTGTAGGGACAGCGACCGGTGACGCCGCGCGCGACGAGGGCGCCGCCGGCCGCGGCGAGCAGGATGCCGGGCAACGAGCGCGCCCGCACACCGAGGGCGAGCGCGAGCGTACCGGCGCCGATCGAGATCAGGCGCTCGATCCGAGGAACGTTGATGCCTTCCGTGCGCATCCGGATCTGGTCGTTGTTCATGGCGTCGAGCCGTGTGCAAGACACATTCCCCGCGTCACAGTAAGGGGGATGCACGCCGTGGAGATCGCTGCCTGTCTGCGCGAGCTCGCCGTGTACATGCGCCTCGAGCGCGAGTCGGATCGTGCGCGCGCGTACGACCGGGCGGCGCGGACGATCGAGGCGGTGCACGACCTCGACCACCGCGTCGAGGAAGGCACGCTCGTGGGCCTGCCGGGGGTCGGCACGTCGATCGCGCGCGTCGTCACCGAGCTGGCGCGCACGGGCACGCTCCCCGCGCTCGAGCGGCTGCGCAAGCTCTGGCCGCCGGCCCTCGTCGAGCTGTCGCGGCTGCCCGACGTCGGCACGCGCCGGGCCCGCATCCTCATCGAGCAGCTCGCGCCCCGCGATCTCGACGAGCTCCTGGCGATGGCGGAGGGCGGGCGCGTGCGCGAGCTCCCCGGCTTCGGCAAGAGCAGCGAGGCCAAGCTCGTCGCCTCGCTGCGCGGCCGCCACGAGCGCGGCGCCCGGCGCCTCCTGGCGGATGCGCGGCGCGTGATGGCGACCCTCGTCGAGTACGTGCGCCTCGCGCCCGACGCGAAGGCGGTGCACCCGGCCGGCGCGACGCGGCGCTGGCAGGAGGTCGTCGACGAGCTCGTGCTCGTGGTTGCGACCGACCAGCCCGCCGCGATCCGCGCCCACGTCGCGC
>JAIOII010000839.1 GCA_019912685.1 Kofleriaceae bacterium | reverse complement strand
TACCACCACGCGCCGCCGCCCGCGCCCGCCGTCGATCCCCGGCAGGTGCGCCCGCGCGTCATCCCGCAGGAGAAGCCGGTCAACGCGGCCGCCGCGTCGCTGCGCCAGTCGGCCGCGGTCGGCGAGAACTACCTGAACGATCTGCTCACCGGCGGGCTGCTCGACGTGCCCGGCGTGCGCGTGCCCGACGCCGAGTTCGATCTGCGGCCGGATCGCCGCTGGGGTCGCTCGACGACCCGCGCGTTCATCCTGCTCTTCGTCCTGCTCGTCTTCGGCGTCGGCGGCGGCGGCGCGTGGTGGTACTACAGCGAGCAGCAGAAGGCCGAGGCGGTGGCCAAGCACCGCGCCAAGGCGCGCGAGCTGATCGCGCACGGCACGTGGGACGGGTTGAACGGCGCGCTCACCGAGCTCGAGGGCGCGCTCAAGCGCGACGCGAACAACGTGCGGGTGTTCGCGCAGACCGCCGAGGCGATGTCCTTGCGCAGCATGCTGTACGGCGTGCCCGACGACGACGGCGCCGAGCAGGCGATCAAGGCGGCGGCGCGCGACATCAACAAGCCCGAGCACGACGGCTACCGCGACCTGGTCATCGCGCGCACCGCGCTGGCGCTCGGCAAGCTCGACGGCAGCGAGGCGTCGATCGACGGCCTCGTGAAGGCGCGCCTCGCGCTCGACGCGTGGACGCCGCCTGCCCCCGAGCGCTGGCAGCAGTGGCTCAAGGGGCGCACGCTCCTCGTCGCCGGCCAGCGCGGCGCGGCGATGACCGCGTTCCAGCAGGCGGGTGACGGCGAGGACGGCCTCGTGCTGGCCGCGATCGATCGCGCCAACCTGCTCGTCGACGACGGCAAGTTCGACGAGGCGATGAAGCTCTACGACGGCGTGCTCGGCAAGGTGGCCGATCACCCACTCGCGGTGCTCGGCAAGTCGCTCGCTCGCGCCGAGCGCGGCTTCGACACGGCCGGCGCGATGGACGATCTGAACGTCAAGCTCTTCAAGGACCTCGGCAAGCGCACCGACTCGTATCGCCAGCTCGCGCTCGCCCTCGCGTACTACGGCCTCGAGGACTACGTCCGCATGGAGGAGGCGCTCGGCAAGGCGGAGCAGCTGAAGGAGCCGCGGTTCCTGTCGCGCTACGCGCTCGCGCGCATCCTCCAGGGCAACCTGTCGCAGGCGGCGGTCGCGCTCGGCGACGTCAAGTGGTACGGCTCGGGCAAGCCGGAGGCGGATCCGCTGGTCACGCTGGTCAACGGCGCGCTCCAGCTCGCCGCGGGCACGCCCGAGGCCGCGCTCGAGACGCTCGGCAAGCTCGACGGTACGCGCGCCCAGATCCTCCGCGGCCAGGCGCTCCTCGATCTCGGCAAGTACAAGGACGCGCTCGTCGAGCTCGACGCCGCGCAGGCCGCGGCGCCCGACTCGCTCGAGGTCAAGGTGTGGCGCGAGCTCGCGGTCGTGCTCACGAGCTCCGGCAAGGCGCGCACCGACGCGGCCGACGAGCTGGAGAAGACGTCGCGACGCTCCAAGAGCAAGATCGGCCGGCACGCGCACGGCCTCGCCATGCTGCTCACCGGCGATCTCAAGGAGGCGCGCCGCCGCCTCGAGCAGGCGCTCGAGAACGTGACGCCCGAGGAGCCGGCCCCGCTCTCGTATCGTTCGCGTGTCGCGCTCGCGACGATCGAGCGCACCGAGGGCAACCTCGACGCCGCGACGACGCAGCTCGAGAAGGCGCTCGAGGCCAACCCCGGCTACCTGCCGGCGCGCCTCGAGCTCGCGAAGGTCCTGGTCGCCAAGGGCGACGGCGACGCGGCCGGTGACATGCTCGCCGCGGTGATGGCGGAGAAGGAGCTCGTCACCTGGCAGGTCGAGCTCGTCTACGCCGAGGCGCTCGCCAAGAAGAACCGCGACGCCCTGAAGGACAAGGAGAAGCAGCAGCTCATCGCCGAGGCCACCGCCGCGCTCGAGCGCGCCAAGGCCGGCGGCGCGCCGCTCGAGCAGGTGGCGCGCGTCGCGGTGCTCCTCGACGAGAAGCTCCTCGAGAAGCTGGAGCTGCCCGATCCGCCGGACGCCGAGAAGGACGACAAGGCGTCGCGGCGTCGCGGACGGCGCGGTCGGTAGTGCGCCTCGTCCTCGCGCTCGCGCTGGCGCTCGTCGCCTGCAAGAAGCCCGAGCCTGCGCGCGACCTGCCGGTCGATGCGGCCGAGTTGCTGCGGCAGCGCCCGCAGGAGGTCGCGCACGTCACGCTCAAGGTCCTCGGCATGACGTGACTGGAGCAGTGTCCCCGCCGGGTGCGGGCCGCGCTCCGGACGCTGCCGTCGACCTACGAGGTCGGCTTCGACGTCGACAAGGACGAGGTCTACGTCTCGTACGACGCGACGGCCGGGGTGAAGCCGAAGCTCCTGGCCGAGACGGTCGAGCAGCGCGCGGGCTTCAAAGCCTGGGTTCACACCGAGGACTGGCCGGCACCCGAGACGATCAGCGAGCTGAAGCCGCTGCCGAGGTGACTCCGACCCCGAAGCTCGTCCTTCGACTCGCTTCGCTCGCTCAGGACGAACGGGGTTGGGCTCCTTCCGAGGCCCGAGGCTGATGATTCAACACATCCCGTAGGCCTCCGCCGGCGCTGCGACCGAGGAGAGGGCCGTGGTCAGGCGGAGCGCCGCGTCATCGAACGGTCCTTCGGAGCATCGCGATCCCCGCGACGTCCTCCACGACGCCAGCGCCGCGCGCAGCCGTGCCTCGAAGGTGGTCGCGGGAGCCCCGGCGCTGTCGGCCAAGGCGCGGCAGGTCTCGCCCGCACCGAAGCCCATGCCGCGCATCGCGAGCGTGACCTCGCGATCCAGCTCGACCGCAGCCTCCGGCTCGGCGTCTGCCGCGCACGCGTGGTCGCCGGCCCTCTGGCGCTGCGCGACCGCGTCGACCTGAACGGTGATCGGCTCGTCCGCATCGCTCGCCATGGTCTCGGCGTTCTCCGCGCGCGCCGGCTGATTCGCGGCGCCGCGCCGCGCGCGTCCATGCGCGCGCTTCTCGCGCATGAAGTCCTTGCTGAGCCGGCGCTCGGCCTCGTACTGGTTATGAGGGCGGCAGAGGATGCGAGTCCCCTCGACGGTCGGCTGCCCGCCGCGGCACACGGGCGTCCGGTGATCGAGCTCGAGGAACCCGCGCTCGGTGCAGCGCACGCCCTCGTCGCTGACGAACGCGCACCGCATGCCGTCCCGCTCGCTGACCACCCGCTTGACCTCGTTCGGCACGTACCTCGGATCGGCATCCGCCGCTCGGGCCTTCACCGCCCGCGGCCGTGACGTCTTGCCGAACTTCTCCTTCTCGAGCGCCGCCAGCAGCGCATCGAGCGCCCGGTCGAGGACCGCCTCGAGGTCGCCGCTCGGATTCCGGTGCCGCAGGAGCGCCTGCGCGCGCAGGAGCTTGTCCCTCGTCGCCTCGCCGATCGTGACCTGGAGCCGTACCGGTCGGGCGACCGCGCCTGCACGCGGTCGGGAACTGGATCCAGATCCACCTTCCGGGTCACTGGATCCAGATCCACCTTCCCGTGCCCTGCATCCAGATCCCCCTGAAGCGTCTCGTTCGCGTGCCCGTCCCCGGGCATCCGCGTGATCAGCGCCGGGAGGTCGGGTCGCGGCGCGAGCCTCGCGACGAGCTTCTCGATCTCCGCCTTGCTGGCATGACTCGCGGCGGCCAGGAGCTCCTCGACGTTGTCGTCCCGGAAGTGCGGGGCCAGCATCACCACGCCGGTCACGTGCATGCGCCCGTCGGCGATCGCCTCGAGGATCACCGGAAACCGCCGCGCGATCCGGGCGGCGCGGATCCGCTTGAACGCGACCTCCTCGGCGAAGTGCAAC
>JAIOII010000838.1 GCA_019912685.1 Kofleriaceae bacterium | reverse complement strand
GAGCAGCCCGAGCACGTCGGCGAGCTCTGGCGCGCCGACGTGCTCGAGCTGCTCGGCCGCATCCCCGACGGCGGCGCCGCGCTCGTCGTCACCGATCCGCCGTACGCGATCGGCAAGGACACCTGGGACGAGTTCGACTCGCTCGACGTGTACGTCGAGTGGTGCGACGCGTGGCTCGCCGAGGTGCGCCGCGTGATCGGCACGGACGGCTCGGCGTACGTGTGCGGCTTCTCCGAGATCCTCGCCGAGCTGAAGGCGCGCTCCGCACGCCGCTTCGCCGAGTGCCGCTGGCTCGTCTGGTACTACAAGAACAAGGCGAACCTCGGCCGCGACTGGGGGCGCTCGCACGAGAGCATCCTCCACCTGCGCGGCGCGAAGGGCGGCGGCATCGACGTCGACGCCGTCCGCGTCCCGTACAACGCGCACACGACGCGCTACCCGGCGCGCGTGCAGGCGGTCAACTCGCAGTACGGGCGCGGCGGCAAGCGGCGCGACCGCTGGGAGCCGAACCCGCTCGGCGCCAAGCCGCGCGACGTGCTCGAGATCCCCGTGCTCTGCAACGGGCAGAGCGAGAAGACCGAGCACGCCACGCAGAAGCCCGAGGCCCTCATCGAGCGCCTCGTCCTCGCGTCCTCACGCCCCGGGGACCTCGTGGTCGACCCGTTCGTGGGGAGCGGCACCACCGCCGCCGTCGCCGCCCGCCTCGGCCGCCGCTTCCTGTGCGGGGATGCAGACCCGCGATATGTCGGTGTCGCGCGCGAGCGCATCCGCGCGCTCGCGCCCCCGCTCACAGCGCTGGCTTGACGCCGAGCTCCTCGAGCACGTTGTCGGCGCCGTCGAGCAGATCCATCACCCACATGGCGTAGCGGATGTCGACCATGATGGTGCGGGTCGTGGCGTGGTTGAAGACCACGTCCGACGCGACGCCCTCGATGTTGCCGTCGAACGCCAGGCCGACGAGCTGGCCCTTCTCGTCCAGCACCGCCGAGCCGGAGTTGCCGCCGGTGATGTCGAGGTCGCCGATGAAGTTGACGGGCACCTCGCCGAGGACGGGGTCCGCGTACGGGCCCCAGTTCTTGGCCTTGATCGCCTCGAGCTGCTTCGTGGGCGCGTCGAACGGCTCCTCGCCCTTGTCCTTGGCGAGGATCTGCGACGCCACGGTGTACGCGGGCTCGCCCGGCTTGAACGGCTTGATCGTGCCGTAGGTGATGCGGAGCGTGAGGTTCGCGTCGGGCGAGAGGAAGCCGTCGAGGGCCTTCTGCATCGCGGTCGCGTACTTCGCCGAGAGCAGCACCATCTCGCCGGCCTTGGCGTCGTCCTTCTTCTCCTGCGCCTTGAGCATCGGCCAGAGCGCGACGGCGAGCTTGACGAACGGGTCCTTCGACGCCTTCAGCTTGCCCGGGGTCGCCTTCTTGAGGAGGTCGAGGCGCGCGGCCTCGTCCTCGAGCTTCGTGCCCTTGTAGAGGGTGTCGAGCGCCTTGTCGATCGCGGCCTCGTCGATCTTGGCGCCCTTCTTCACGCCGACGATCGTGTTGAGCCACGGGCGGTCGGCCTCGGGCAGCGCCAGCGCGCGCACGAGCGCGAGCCGGAACATCGCGCGGTCGATGGTCGCGTCGAACTGACGCGTGAACTGCTTCTGGCCGCCCTCGATGCGCGGCACGTCACGGTCCTGGTAGCCGGGCTTGCGGTCCGCGTCCTTCTTCTGCCGCTCCTCGGCCATGCGCACGAAGAGGAGCGCGTTGCGGAGGTGCGCCGAGCCGTAGACCGCCTGGCTGCGGTCGAAGTCGACGCGCGCCGTCTTCTGCTCGTCCGCGTTCATCTGGTCGTAGCGCGTGATCGCCGCGGCGAACTCCTCGTTGCCCGGCTGCTGCGCCCACGCCCGCACCTTCTCGTCGACGGCCTTCTTGCGGGCCATCATGTCGCCCTTCTTCAGGCCGGCGAGGACGCCCGAGAACTTCTCGAGGCCGTTCTGCACGCCCTGCTTGAAGACGCCCGCCTTGAGCTTGGTGCCGGCGCCGACGTTCGAGTCGGGCGCGAGCATCGCGGTGAGGAGGTCGTAGCGCTGCTGGTAGTTCTCGATGATGTACGGGTACGCCCACTCGACGTCGTGGGCGACCTCGTCGTACGTGGTCACGCGGTTGGTCTTGCCCGGGTAGCCCACGATCATGATGAAGTCGTGCGCGCGCGTGCCGTCCTGGTCGACCTTCAGCCAGTGCTTGGGCTGGAACGGGACGTTGTCCGGCGACGGATCGGCGGGCGCGCCGTCCTTGCCGACGTACGCGCGGTAGAAGGCCCAGTCGCCGGTGTGGCGCGGCCACGCCCAGTTGTCGATCTCGCCGCCGTAGTTGCCGATCGAGCGCGGCGGCACGTAGACGAGGCGCACGTCGCGGATCTCGAGGTACTCGATGAGCGTCCACTGCGCGCCGTTGAAGAAGCTCTTCACGTCGCAGCGGAGGCCGGGGCGGCCCTTCTCGCAGGCGGCGGTCGCCGTCTTCGCGCGCTTCTCGAGCTCGAGCTTGCGCTTGTTGAAGTCGGCGATCTTGTCGATGCCGTCCATCATGTCCGACGTGATGTCGGTGAACGCCTGCGCGACCGACACCTTCTGGGTCGGGCCGGCCGCCTTCTCCTCGGCCTGGCTCTTCGCGAGGAAGCCGTTCTCGACGAGGTTGTTGTCGGGCGTCGAGTTGAACTGGAGCGCGCCCTGGACGCAGTGGTGGTTGGTGATGACCAGGCCCTCGGGCGAGACGAACGAGCCGGTGCAGCCGCCGAGCGAGACGACCGCGTTGAGCGGCGCCGCGAGTGGGTTGGTCAGGTTCTCGGCGGGGAGCGAGACGCCCATCGCCTTCAGCTGGGCCGCGTGCTGCGGATGCGCCATCTGCGCCGGCGTCCACATGCCGCCGGGGTTGGCGAAGGCCTTGCGCGCGGCGAGCGCCGGATCGTCGGCGGACACGCCGCCGGTCCCGTCGCCGCCGGTGCCGCCGCCGCCGGTGACATCGCCACCGCCGCCGCCCGTGGGGGTCGTGGACTTCGTGCCGCCGCCGCCGCAGGCCGCGGCGAGGAGGAGGGTCGAGAAGAAGAGCGAGCGCTTCATGGCCGGCGGCATAGCAGAAATCAGCCTCAGCCGAGGTCGAAAACGTGCGGCCGCGCTGACACTCGCTGGCCGCGCTGGGAGGGGAATACGCGAACGATGGTGAGCGGTTACGCACACCCGGGGGTGTCGCAGGTGTCGCAGCTCAGTCGTCGGCGGCGAAGTTCGCGAAGAAGGAGCGGAGCTCCTGGGTCGGGACGGCCTGGCGGGCCTCCTCGGCGAGATCCTTCACCTCGAGGAGGTCGTCGGGGATCTCGAGCAGGAAGCGCGAGGGGATGCGCGGCATGGGGCGGCCGCGGGAGACGCGGGTGCAGGCGCGCGTGATGTAGAGCTTCCGCTGCGCGCGCGTGATGCCGACGTAGCAGAGGCGGCGCTCCTCGGAGACGTCGGAGGCGTGGTCGGGGTCGAGCGCGTCGGTCGCCTGCGGGTTGAGCGTGCGCGCGTGCGGCAGGAGCTCCTCCTCGAGGCCGACCATGAAGACGACGGGGAACTCGAGGCCCTTGGCGCCGTGGAGCGTGGTGAGGACGATCTTGTCGCCGGAGGTGTCGGCCTCCTCGCCGGACTCGAGCGACAGCTTGCGCAGGTAGTCGCCGAGCGCGTCGGGGCCGGGCGCGCGCTGCTCGAAGCGCTCGAGCGAGCGGAGCAGGCCCTCGACGTTGTCGATGCGGCGCTGCGCGGCGGTCGCGCTGGGCGCCGCCTCGCGCAGGTCGTCGTGGAGGCGGATCGTCTCGATGAGCGCGCGCGTCGAGGCGACGGCGGCGCCGGTGCGCAGGCCGTTGCCGAGGGTCTCGACGGTGGCGACGAAGTCGGCGAGCGCGGCGCGCACGCCGGGGCGGAGGCCGGCGGCGTCGAGGTCGGTGTGCTCGACGTCGGCGGCGCCGGCGATCGCGCGCAGGACGTCCCACATGCTCGCGTGGCGCGCCTGCGCCCACGCGACGATGCGCTCGACGGTGGCGGGGCCGACGCCGCGCGACGGATAGTTCACGACGCGGCGGAGCGAGAGCTCGTCGCGCGGGTTGAGCGCGAGGCGCAGGTACGCGATGACGTCCTTCACCTCCTTGCGCTCGAAGAACTCCTGGCCGCCGTACATGACGTAGGGGACGCCGTTCTGGCGCAGCTCGTCCTCGAGCCCCTTGGCCTGCAGGTTCGAGCGGTAGAGGACCGCGATGTCCTGCCAGCGGCGGCCGGCCTCCTTGAGGCGCTTCACCTCGAGGGCGACCCAGCGCGACTCCTGCTCGACGTCGGCCGCGACCGCGTGCGTGATCACCTCGCCGCCGCCGAGCTCCGACCACAGGGTCTTGCCGTGGCGGTTGGCGTTGTTGGCGATGACGGCGTTGGCCGCGTCGAGGATCATGCGCGTCGAGCGGTAGTTCTGCTCGAGCTTCACGACGGTCGCGCCCTCGAACATGTCGGCGAAGCGCAGGATGTGGGTCGGGTCGGCGCCGCGCCACGCGTAGATCGACTGGTCGTCGTCGCCGACGACGGTGAGGTTGCCGTGGCGCGCGATCAGCTCCTTCACCAGGAGGAGCTGGGCCTTGTTGGTGTCCTGGAACTCGTCGACGAGGACGAAGCGGTAGCGGCCGGCCCAGCGATCGGCGACGGCCGGGTCGCGCTGGAGCAGGCGCACGGGCTCGACGATGAGGTCGTCGAAGTCGAACGCGGCGTAGGCGCGGAGCGCGGCCTGGTAGCGCGGGTAGACCTCCTGCGTGATGAAGTCGTACTCGTCGCCCTCGCGCGGCTGGTAGTCCTCGGGCGCGACGAAGCCGTTCTTGGCGAGCGAGATGCGGGTGAGGATCGCCTTCACGTCCCAGCGGCGCTCGCCGTCGCGCGAGAAGTCCTTGAGCCCGCGCAGGATGTCGCGCACGACGCCGAGCTGGTCGGCGGTGTCGTAGACGGCGAAGCCGGTCGGGTAGCCCAGGCTCTTGCGCTCGGCGCGCAGCATGGTGAGCCCGAGCGCGTGGAACGTGCCCATCGTCAGCTTGCGGGCGAGCTTCTTGTCGCCGAGCAGGTGCGCGATGCGCTCGCGCATCTCCTCGGCGGCCTTGTTGGTGAACGTGAGGGCGGCGATCGCGTCGGCCGGGATGCCGAGATCGAGCAGATGCGCGATGCGGTAGGTGATGACGCGGGTCTTGCCCGAGCCCGCGCCGGCGAGGACGAGGAGCGGCCCGCCTCCGTGGTGAACGGCCGCGCGCTGCGGCGGGTTGAGACGACTCGTATCGACGGCCACGGAGCCACACACACTACCCGACCGCTGCCCGCGGGTCGCTGTCGTCCTGCTACGATTCCAGCGCGGTGACTCCGGATGCGCAGTGCGAGCGCCTGTACGCGCGCTTGGTCGACGAGATCAGGGCGGAGTTCCCGCGCATGCGGATCGTCAAGAAGTGCGATTCGCTGCTCCACCGCGTCATCCATCACGCGCTCGTGGTGGTGACCTTCGGCGGGATGCGTTCGTACCTGGACGGTTACCAGACGACCATCGGGCGCACGATCTACGTGACCGCGGACTGGGACGACCGGGACCCGCTGGAGCGGTACTGCACCCTCCGCCACGAGGCCGTGCACCTCCGACAATTCAGGAAGTTCACCCTCCCGGGGATGGCCCTCCTGTACCTGTTTTTGCCCCTCCCCCTCGGCGTGGCGTATTTTCGCTCTCGGTTCGAGATGGAAGCGTACGAAGAGTCGATCCGCGCGGCCGCGGAGGTGTATGGGCCCGAACATCCGCGGTGCGCGGCGTACCGCGAGCGCGTGGTGAACCAGTTCACGGGGCCGTCGTACGGATGGATGTGGCCGTTCCGGCGCGCGGTCGAGCGCTGGTACGACGGCGTGCTCGCCACGTTGCCGGCCGCGGAGGCCAACTGATGTCGGATCCGATCGTCGGGATCGATCTCGGCACCACCAACTCGGTGGTGGCGGTGTGCGATGCGTCCGGGCAGCCCAGGGTGCTGACCGACCAGCGGGGCACGAAGATTCACCCCTCCGTGGTGTCGTTCCACCCGAACGGCTCGGTGATCGTGGGCGTCGACGCCAAGCAGCGGCGCGTGATCGATCCGCGCAACACGGTGTACTCGGCCAAGCGGCTCATCGGGCGGCTGTGGAAGAGCAAGGAGATCCAGGCCGCGATCGGGCGGATGCCGTACACGATCAAGGAGGGCGCCAACCAGCAGCCGGTGCTGGTGACGCGCGGCGGCGAGTTCGCGGTGCCGGAGATCTCGGCGATCGTGCTCGATCACGTGCGCAACATCGCCAAGCAGGCGCTCGGCCAGGAGATCTCGCGCGCGGTGGTGACGGTACCGGCGAGCTTCACCGACGCGCAGCGCTCGGCGACGGCGACGGCGGGCGCGATCGCGGGGATCACGGTCGTGCGCGTGCTCAACGAGCCGACGGCGGCGGCGCTCGCGTACGGGCACCAGCGGCAGCTGTCGCGTACGATCGCGGTGTACGACTTCGGCGGCGGCACGTTCGACGTGACGATCCTGCGCCTGCAGGATCAGGTGTACGAGGTGCTGGCGACGGCGGGTGACTCGTTCCTCGGCGGTGACGACATCGACGAGGTGCTGATGAACCACATGGCCGACCAGTTCCTGGCGAGCCACCGCATCGACGTGCGCGACAACGAGGTCGGCGTGATGCGGCTGCGGGCGGTGGCGGAGCAGACGAAGATCGAGCTGTCGCGGCGGACGCGGGCGATCGTGAAGGTCGACGAGATCGCGTACGGGCCGGGCGGCGCGCCCTTGAACCTCGAGGTCGAGATCACGCGCGACCAGCTGGTCGAGCGGGCGGCGCCGTTCTTCGACAAGTCGTTCGCGGTGTGCGAGGAGGCGCTGCGGCTGGCGCAGCTCTCGCCGGCGCAGATCGAGGACGTCGTCCTGGTCGGCGGCACGACGAAGATCCCGCACGTGCGCGAGCGCGTGACCCGGTTCTTCCAGCGGCCGCCGCGGACGGACGTGAACCCGGAGGGGGCGGTGGCGGTGGGCGCGGCGCTGCAGGCGTCGGCGCTCGAGCGCATCCTGTCGCGGCGGCCGTCGCCGCGTCC
>JAIOII010000837.1 GCA_019912685.1 Kofleriaceae bacterium | reverse complement strand
GCGATCGGCCGCGTGGTGCAGGCCGCGCGCGGAACGATCCGCGGACGCGAGGTCGACGTCGTCGGCAGCGATCCGGAGCGCCTGGCGCTGCCGTGCGAGCTCCCGTCGGAGGCCGGCTACAACCCCGACCACTTCACCGGCGAGCTCGACGAGCAGGGCACGCTCGTGACGACGAACGACGACGGCGGCCTCGATCAGGGCCGCCCGCACGTGTTCACGCGCATCGCGTGTCAGGGGATCGCGGTGAGCTCGCCGGTCTGGATGAACCCGCCCGGCACCGACGGCCCCACGGGGCCGTAGTAGTTGATGTCGACGTAGTCGGCGCCGGCGCCCGGCACGCCGTAGTCGATGAGCGTGAAGCGGTTGTGGACGGGGTAGTAGCCGCCCGACGACGCGCTCAGGCACACGCCCCAGCCCTCGAACTGCCAGCTGTTGTTGACGATGCGGATCTCGCGAAAGCGAAGGTAGCGGCAGTACACCGTCTCCTCGCCGTCGTTGAACGTGATGATCGTGAAGTGACCGGTCACCGACCCGTTGGGGTTCCTGGTGACGTCACCCATGAACGACGAGTGGAAGTTGTTCCAGTCGCGGGTCGCCCACCCCGAGAGGTTCTCGGCGGCGGCGGTGCCGGCGGCGGCGAGCGAGAGGAGCCCGGTGAGTGCGAACGCGGTCGTGAGCTTCTTCATGCCCCGGAAGAGCACGCACCGGCGCGAACGTTACCGGCGCTCGCTACTGCTCGCGGCCGGTCAGGTTGCCGTAGCCGGCGCCGCCCCACTCGCTCGCGAGCGGCTCGTTCCAGCGGACCGAGAGCACGTCGCCGCTGAAGTCGGTCTGGTACCCGTCGTCGGTGGGCGAGAACACGAGGTCCATCGCCTCGTCGCATGCGCCCCACGGACAGAAGAACTGTCCGACGAAGCGGAACCCGCTCTCGCCGAACGTCACCGCGCCGTCGAAGCGCTGCGACCCGAGCAGCTTGGTCAGCCGCCACTCGTTGCCCTCGCGATGGAACTTGCAGGGCTGCGGATCGTAGTCGGAGATCTGGCACGTCCACAGCGCGCCGTCGGTCACGCCGGCCGGCAGCCCGGGCTCGGCGGCGGCGCCGCCGCCGGTGGCGGACGGATCGCCGCTCTCGTTGGAGAGCGGCTGCTGCGGCGGCGCCGACTTGCCGCCGCACGCGACGGCGACGACGACGGCGCTCGAGAGCCCGAAGATGGATGCACCCAGCGATCGACGGTTCATGAACCGTTCGTACCGCACTACCATGGGTGCGTGCAGCGGTCGACGGTCGTTCTCACGGTGATCGTTGCGGTAGCCGAGCTCGCCGCGCGACCTACGCCCGCACGAAGTAGTCGAAGAGGACGCGCACGGCCTGGAGGCCGCCCTGCCCCTGCTTGCTCGAGTACGCCGTGTAGCGCAGCGTGCACGGCACCTCGACCACGCGCACGCCCGCGCGCTCGATCTTGCGCAAGAGCTCGGAGGCGTGCGCCCTCCGGTGCTGCGTGATGCGCAGGCGCGGCGCGAGCTCGGCGCGGAACGCGCGCAGGCCGCAGCGCGCGTCGCTGAGGCGCAGGCCCGAGAGCCGGCTGGACACCGTCACGGCCGTGCGCAGGAGCATCATCCGCTGGCGCGTCGCGCCCTCGACCGAGCCGAGGAAGCGCGAGCCGAGCGCGACGTCGGCGTCGGCGAGCGCGGCGACGAGCGCGGCGATGTCCTCCGGCGCGTGCCGGCCGTCGCCGTCGAACGTCACGATGTGACCGGCGCCGCGGCGCACGGCATGATCGATGCCGGTCTGCAGCGCGGCGCCCTGCCCGAGGCTGAC
>JAIOII010000836.1 GCA_019912685.1 Kofleriaceae bacterium | reverse complement strand
GTGTGCGAGGCGCTCCAGGCCAGGGGCCTGGAGGTGTCGTACACGATCCAGGAGCTCGCGCCGGCGCTCGCGGCGGCGCAGCGCGAGCGCACGGCGGGCCTGCCCGTCGAGGTGCGCGAGGGCGACGTGCTCGCGGCCGAGCTGCCGAGCGACGCGTTCGACCTGATCCTCGCCAACGAGATGGTCGGCGATCTGCCGGCCGAGCAGCACTCGCGCGTCGACGTCGGCATGGAGGTCGACGGCAGCGGCGAGGTCGACGAGGCCAAGCTGGCCGCGCTCGGCCGCGCCGGCGAGCTGGTGAAGGAGCTCGGCATCCCGCTCTTCGACGCGCCCGAGCCCTTCTACCTGATGACGGGCGCGCTCGAGCTCGTCGTGCGCATCGCGCGCTGGCTCGCGCCCGACGGCACCGCGGTGGTGACCGAGTTCGGCGAGCGCTCGATGTGGCCCAAGCTGTCGACCCACCTCGATCACCCCGAGCTGTCGACGCACTTCGGGCACCTGCTCCAGGCGGCGCAGGCCAGGGGCCTCTCGGGCTCGATCGACTTCGTCATGGACCTGCTCGAGATGGACCGCACGCTCGAGGGCCTGGCGACCACGCGCAGCCACTTCCGCGCGCTGCGCGCGATGTGCGCCGACGCGGGCGTCGACCTGCCCAAGGTCGGCTACACGCGCGAGCTCCTGGCCGCGCGCCTCGGCGACAAGCTCGCGATGGCCGACATCGGCGAGCTCCGCTGGGACCGGATCGAGGACCGCCTCATGGGCCTCGTCCCCCACGAGTTCAAGGCGCTGGTCGTCCGCAAGCCGAGCGGCAACTGAGCGTGTCCTCGGGCGGCGGCGATGGTATGGCTCGGGCTCCAATGACGGCCCAGCAGCGAGCACTGCTCTATCTCAAAGGCATGGCGATGGGCGCCGCCGACGTCGTTCCCGGCGTCTCCGGCGGCACGATCGCGTTCATCTCCGGCATCTACGAGGAGCTCCTGGCCTCGATCAAGGCGATCGGTCCGCACACGCTGACGACGCTACGGAAGGAGGGCCTCGGCGCGGCGTGGCGCCAGATCAACGGCAGCTTCCTCGTCACGCTGCTCGCCGGCATCGGCACCAGCATCCTCCTGCTCGTGCGGCCGATCACGTGGGCGCTCGAGCACGAGCCGGTGCTGATCTGGAGCTTCTTCTTCGGGCTGGTCTTCGCGAGCGTCTACATCTGCGGTCGCAAGGTCCGGCGGTGGACGGTCGCGCCGGTCCTCGGCTTCTTCGTCGGGGCCGCAGCCGCCGGCGTGATCGCGTTCCTCGGCGTCGCGACCGCGCCCGACAGCTACCTGTTCTACCTGATGGCCGGGGCGGTCGCGATCTGCGCGATGATCCTCCCCGGCATCAGCGGCTCGTTCATCCTCCTGCTGATGGGCGCGTACGCGCCGGTGATGCACGCGATCAAGACGTTCGACCTCGGGCTCGTCTCGGTGTTCGCGGCGGGCTGCATCCTCGGGCTGATGGGGTTCTCGCGCGTCCTCAGCTGGATGTTCGCGCGCTACCACGACCTCACCACCTCGACCTTGACCGGCTTCCTGCTCGGCTCCCTCCTCATCATCTGGCCGTGGAAGCGCGTGATCAGCGTGCGCGAGTCGTCGGACGGCCTGAAGCCGCTCCTGCGCGAGAACGTGCTGCCCGGCGACTACGCGACCGTCACCGACGTCGAGCGGCTGCTCGGCATCACCGACAAGCCGCCGCAGCTCGCCGGCGCGCTCGCGCTGATGATCGGCGGCGCGGCGCTGCTCGTGTTCCTCGAGTGGTTCGCCGCGCGCCACAGCGCAACCCGGGACCGGCGCGTGTGAGCCGGCGACCAGGTCGCCGGAGAGGTCACCGCCCGCGCTTCACTCGCCGGTGCGCAGGAAGCGCTGGGCGGTGACCGCCGTGAGCTTGAAGCTCGGCGCGACGCGGCCGGCGCGCAGGGGCTCGCCCGTCGCCTCGTCGATCACGGTCAGGATCGCGTGCGGATCGTCGTCGTCCTCGGCGATGTCGAGCGTGACGCGCAGGCGCTGGCCCTGATCGGTCGCGAACGACAGCGACCGGTGCAGACGCTCGCGGGCGGCCGCCTCGTGACGCCGCATCACCTCGGAGGCGCCCTTCACCAGCGTCGCGAAGGCGCCGGCGTCGAGCGGCTTGGGGTTGACCTTGTCGCGGCCCATCGTCCACGGGCCGACCAGCGACGGCTCGGTCGCGCCGACCCGGGTCATCTCCACGGCCCATCCGTCACCGTCGTCGTTCCTGACGACCTTGGCGATCCACTCGCCCTTCTTCCACAGCCTGGGCTCCATGATCTCGTTGGCGGGGTCCATCCCCACTGTGTACAGGGCCGCTCTGTCGATCCGCGACGCGGTCGTGGTCCGCGCCGTTCCCGGTCCGCGTCGTCGCCCGTGAGCTGCGATAGACTCGGTCCGTGGCCCTGGTCGAGGGACAGTCGCGCACGCTCGTCGGGCGCGTCGTGGCCGAGCACGCGGGTCCCGTGCTCGCGCGCGCGCGGCTCGGCGTCGGCAAGGAGACGCACCGCCGCCAGCTCGGCGAGCCGCTGACGCTCGAGCTCGACGACGGCGAGCGGGTGACGATCGAGGTCGCGCCGAAGGACGTGCTCGTCGCGCCGGAGGTCGAGCTCGAGCGGCCGTGGGGCGAGCTGGCCGACAGCCGGCTCGCGCAGCTGTTCACCGACCAGGCGCCGGGCGAGCACGTCGAGGTGGAGCTCGCCGGCTGGAGGATCGATCCCGGCGCCCGGCTCGCGGTGCGGGCGGA
The DNA here is from genome assembly GCA_019912685.1 of Kofleriaceae bacterium. Taxonomy (GTDB): domain Bacteria; phylum Myxococcota_A; class Polyangia; order Haliangiales; family Haliangiaceae; genus UBA2376. Next base: position 38 of record JAIOII010000836.1, on the reverse strand, counting down.
GGTGACCGGCTCGTCGCTCTTCGCGCGGGCGATCGCGA
>JAIOII010000835.1 GCA_019912685.1 Kofleriaceae bacterium | reverse complement strand
CCGAGGTCGACGTGGAGGTGAACCAGCTCGATAACCAGATGCTCGTCCGGTACTACGAGTCGGAATGGCGCCGCTGGCAGTAAGCCGCCGCGACACGCCGCGATCGCGGCGGGCGCGCCGAGCAGCATCGCGACGAAGTCGCGGCGGCTTACTGCCAGCGGCGCCATTCCGACTCGTAGTACCGGACGAGCATCTGGTTATCGAGCTGGTTCACCTCCACGTCGACCTCGGCCATGTCGGCCGGGAAGCGGAACATCGCGGCCATCGCCTCGGCGTCGAGGAAGCGGCGCGCGACGTTCGGTGGCGTCGTCGGCGGCGTGAACGGCTGCTTCTTCGCCAGCGCGAAGCCCCACACGCCGAACGACGGCACGGCGACGTGGTAGGGCGCCACCGCGAAGCCGGCCGAGCGCATCGTGCGCACGATGCACCAGAACGACTTGCGCGCGAACAGGGGCGACGTCGCCTGCACGGCGATCGCGCCGTCGGGCGCGAGGCGCGCGGCGAGCTCGCGGTAGAAGCTGCGCGTGTAGAGCTTCCCGAGGCCGAAGCTGTTGGGATCCGGGAAGTCGATGATCACGACGTCCCAGCCACCGGGGGCGGTGCGCAGCCACACCATCGCGTCGTCGTTCACGATCGTGACGCGCGGATCGGAGAGCGCCTGGCGGTTGAGCTGCGCGAGCGGGGCGAAGCGGTGCGCCAGGCTCGTCATCGCCGGGTCGAGGTCGACCAGCGTCACCGCCTCGACCGACGGGTGTGCGAGCACCTCGCGCGCGGCGAGCCCGTCGCCGCCGCCCAGGATGAGCACCTTCCTCGGCGCGCGCCCGGCGTCGGCGGCCGCCACCATCGCCGGGTGCACGAGCGACTCGTGGTAGCGGTACTCGTCGGCCGACGCGAACTGCAGGTTGCCGTTCAGGAAGAGCTGGAAGCCCGATCCGCTGCGGGTCACGACGATGCGCTGGTACGGCGAGGTCCTGGCGTAGACGATCTCGTCGGAGTAGAGGCGCTCCTCCGACCAGCGCGTCAGCTTCGACGAGAACAGGAGCCCGACGGCCAGGAGCGCGACCACCGCGACCGCGCGCACCCGGACCGCCGTGACCTTGCCGATCTGGTCGGCGAGGAGCCACGTGCCCCAGAGCCCGACGAACGCGTTGCACAGGCCGATCACGAGCGAGGTGCGCAGGAGACCGAGCTCGGGGACGAAGAGCAGCGGGAAGAGCAGCGACGCGAGGAGCGCCCCCGCGTAGTCGAGCGAGAGCACGCGCGAGACCAGGTCCTTGAACGCGACCTCGCCCTGGAGGATGCGCATGAGCAGCGGCAGCTCGAGGCCGACCAGCGCGCCGATCACGAACACGAAGCCGAGCAGCACGACCTGGAAGCGCTGCACCTCCGCGAACGCGAGGAAGAGGATCGGCGCCGACAGTCCGCCGACCAGCGCCACCGCGAGCTCGACGTCGATGAAGCGCGTGGCGAGGTTGCCCTCGATGTGCCGCGACACCCACGCGCCGACGCCCATCGCCGACAGGTAGAGCCCGATCACCAGCGAGAACTGCATGACCGAGTCGCCGAGGAGGTAGCTGCCCATCGTGGCGGCGAGCAGCTCGTAGACGAGGCCGCACGTCGCGACCACCACCACGTTGACGTAGAGGAGCGTCGCGGGCGGCGGTCGTCGGGCGCGCGCCGTCATGCGCTCAGCCCGAGATCGCGGCGGAGATGATCAGCGCGAGCCCGATCAGCACACCCGCGACGATGACGCCGAGCGCGACGTTCTGGTCCTCCTCGATCTCCTTGTGGAAGGAGAACGGGGCGACCTTGGCCATGAGCCAGAACGCCGCGGCGAACACGACCACGCCGACGCCGGCGAAGGCGGCCGACGACACCAGGGCATCTCCGAGCTGTTCGATCTTCATCACTTTCCTCCGTGATAGCCGCCGTACCAGAAGTGGTAGGAGCGATAGCCGCCCGGCGAGCTGCGCACGCTGCCGGGGACCTTGTCGCGCGTGCTGCTCTTCAGGTCCCAGCCGAAGAGGCCGGCCGCGAGGTACACGGCGAGCGCCGCGCCGGCGAGGCCGGCGTAGAGCTTCACGAGCCACGACATCTTCATGCGCGGCACCGGCGGACGATCGGGCGCCGGCGGCGGCTCGACGGGCGTGACGGGCTCGCTCATGGGCTAGTCGTCCCCTCCGCTCGCGAGGCCGGCGGGCGCGTGGTCGCTCTGCGACCAGCGCCGGCGCTCGAAGCTCCAGCGCCACAGCGCGAGCAAGAGCCCGGGCACGGCGAACGCGATCAGCGCGTAGAGCGCGTGACGCCAGCGGAAGACGTCCTGGCGGATGCGGACGTGGATCGTGTCGCGGTGGCCGAGCACCGGCTGCTGGACCTCGAGGCGGAGCAGGTAGCTGCCGGGCGCGACCGCCGGCAGCACGTGCGTGGTCGACGGGCTGCCCTCGCTCCAGTACTCGCCGCCCTCGACGCCGGAGTAGTACGAGACCTCCTTCTCGAACGACTCGACCGCGCCGGTCGCCTCGTTGACCAGGAAGGCGGCGATGAACGCCCACGAGTCGTTCACGTCGACGCGCAGCCTGACCTCGACGTTCTCGTGACCGACCAGCGTGAACGGCTCGGAGAACACGACCATGGGCAGCGTCGTGGTGCCGAGCAGCTCGGGCGGCACCGCCTCGGCCGGCGGCGTCTCGAGCGCGAGCTGCGTGTCGAGGACGACGCGCTCGTCGGCGGTGCCCATGCGCATGCACGTGATGCCGACGAATGCGAGGGCGAGGACGAGGAGCGCGCGCGTCGCATGGCGGTGCGCGAACGGCTGGCTGGGCGCGACGCCGTAGGTTTGCGGCAAGGTCCCGGTCAGCCCGAACGCCTTCCGGATCTCGGCGGTCGTCTTGTAGACACCGAGCGACCAGTTGATCTCGTCGGTGGTGGTCTCGCGCGAGAGCGCGGCCGGCGGCGCGACGTACTCGGCGGCGTCGACGCGCTCGCCGGCGCGGACGCGCCAGTACAGCTCGCCCCACACCTCGGTGACCTCGACCGTCGTCATCTCGTAGAGGCGGAACTTGGTCCCCGCGTAGGTCGGCGCCTGGTGGTAGTCGACCTGGACGGCGCCGGGCGGTAGCGTCGTGACGAAGCTCCAGTGCCCGTTGGCCTCGACGAGCCAGCGGAAGCCGACCGAGGGCTCGTAGAGCAGGTGCTCCTCCCAGAGGAAGACCTCGCCGTCGGGGTAGTGCGCCTCGCGCTGCAGGCGGCCGATCAGCGTGTAGGTGACGCCGTCGAAGGTGCCCTTCGAGCCGAGCGGGATCGTGCCCTTCTGGCCTGGCTGCTGCGCCAGGGTCTCGATGATCGCGAGCGGCCCCTCGCAGTCGAGCAGCGTCGAGCAATGGCCGCAGACGATGCGCATCGTGCGGTCGGGCGCGCGGAGCTCGACGGGCGCGCCGCAGTTGGGGCA
>JAIOII010000834.1 GCA_019912685.1 Kofleriaceae bacterium | reverse complement strand
GGGCCACGTTCGCCGCGCTCGTCGACGACGCGCGCCGCGAGCGCGCGACCCTGCTCCTCGGCGACCGGCGGCTCAGCGCGTCGGAGGTCGCGTTCCTCCTCGGCTACGCCGAGCCGGCGGCGTTCTTCCGCGCGTTCAAGCGCTGGACCGGCGCGACGCCGCAGGCGTGGCGGTCGCGGGCCGGCTCCTGACGGTGCGCGCCGCGCTCAGGAGTGACGGCGTGTGGCGACGCCGTCGTCGTCGTCGAGTCCGACGGCGGCCTGCTGGGCCTCCATCATGCCCTGGCGGATCTGCTCCTCGAGGGAGGCGACCGCCGAGGGCGAGTGCGGGACGAAGACGGCGTTGCTGCGCGACGTGGCGCCGATATCGCGCATCACGTCGAAGTACTGGGTCATGAGCACGATGCTCATGATGTTGGTCGCGGTCGTGCCCGGGACGGCGCGGCGGAACTCGTCGACCGAGTCGCGGAGGCCGGCGATGATCGCGGCGCGCTGATCGGCGATGCCCTTGCCCTGCAGCGCGCGGCTCTGCGCCTCGCCCTCGGCGTGCTTCACCTTGAGGATGCGATCGGCCTCGCCCTTCTCGGTGGCGGCGACGCGCATGCGCTGGGCGTAGTTGATCTCGTTCATCGCTTCCTTGACGCGTGCGTCGGGCTCGATGTCGGTGACCAGCGACTGCAGGATGCCGTAGCCGAAGCCTTCCATGACGTGCGACAGCTCGACCTTCACCACCTCGGCGATCTCGTCCTTCTTGGCGAACACGTCGTCGAGGCTCGTGCGCGGGACCTGGGCGCGCACGACGTCGAACACGTAGGACGTGATCTGGCGCTGCGCGTCCTCGAGCCGGTAGAACGCGTCGTAGACGCGCTCGGGCAGGACGAAGAACTGCACCGAGACCGTCATGTTGACGAACACGTTGTCCAGGCTCTTGGTCTCGATGCGGACGTCGAGCTGCTGCACGCGCAGGTTCATGCGCCCCGCGACGCGCTCGAGGAGCGGGATCTTCGCGTGCAGGCCCGGCTCGGACTCGCGCACGAACCGCCCGAGTCGCTGGACGATCGCGACCGAGCGCTGCTCGACCGTGTAGAACGTGCCGACGAGCAACGCGAGGATCACGACGACGGCGGCGACGAGGATGATGACGTCATAGGGCACCACGGGGACCTCCACCCCGGATGGGATGCAAGCCTCGAACCACGATGCGTGGTCAGTCGGCCACGGGCACGTGGTTGTGGGCGCCCGCCGTGGCCGACGCGACGTACTCCCGCGGCGACATGCCGGCGAGCGCGCGCAGCTCGCGCGTGAAGTGGGCCTGATCGCTGTACCCCGCGCCGTACGCGATCTCGACGAGCGGCGTCTCTGGATGCGCGGCCGCGCGCGTGATCGCGCGCTGGAAACGCTGCACGCGGCTCCAGAGCTTCGGGGAGAGGCCGATCGTGTCGCGGAACAGCGCCACGAGGCCGCGGTGGCTGTAGCCGCTCGCCGCGACGGCGGCGGCGACGCTGTCGCCGTCGCGCAGGCGGGCGAGGGCGGCGGCGATCGCCGGGTGCACGCCGCGCACCGTCGGCA
>JAIOII010000084.1 GCA_019912685.1 Kofleriaceae bacterium | reverse complement strand
CGCGGGCAGCGGCTCGCACGCGTAGACCAGCTCCTCGAGATCGACGGGCACGATGCCCTCGAGCTCGCCGCCGACGACCTTCTCGAGATCCTGGCGGCGCACCGCCTTGAAGCCGAACTCGAGGACATGGACGAACACCTGCGCGCCGCCGACGACGAGGTAGCCGGTGTCCTTCTCGAGCCGGTGCTCGCGGATGATGCCGGCGAGGACGCGCGCGGCGCGGCGCTCGACCGGCTCCTCGCCCGCCGGGATCACCCGTTCGATCACCTCGGTGACCGCGGCGTGCCGGAGCCCGGCGTGGGCGATCGCGACCTTCACGCTCCAGGCGCCGAGATCGATGGCGAAGATGCGACTCATGTCATTCCTCTCGGAGGTACAACCACGCACCCTTGCGGGTGAGCTGGAGATTGCGGGCCTGCTGGTTCTGGAACTCCTGGTCCCAGCTGGCGCGGATGGTGCGGCGCGCCGGCAGGAAGGGCGGACGGGTGACCTCGCCCCACGCCTCGACCTGGTAGTTCTCGATCGCGGTGGTCGCCGCGACCTGACCGAGCTTCTGCATGTCGAGCTCGACGCCCTTGAGGCCGGGCGGGAAGTTCGGGATCGGCGGCGTCGGCACGGCCGGCTGGTTCTGCGCGCCCTCCTCGCCGGCGCCGGCGAAGCCCGCAAACGCGGCGGCCGGGTCCTTCACGAACTGGGCGAACATGTTGAGCCCGTCCTGCCCCGAGAAGTAGAAGCCGTACTGCGGCGCCTGGAGCACGAGGTTGGCGAGGGCCCAGAGCGCCGCCGGATCGCGCAGGATGGCGTCGTTGGGATCCTTGGCGGCCAGCGAGATGATCGCGGCGGCGACCTTGGCGTCGTCGAGGCCGCGCAGGTTGACCTTGCAGCCGCCCTGCACGCGGAACGCGTTGCCGAACAGCGTCCAGAAGCGATCGTCGACGCCGCGCACGAGCTTGAGCTCGGAGACCGAGTCGAGCTTGTCGTTCTTGGGCTTGTAGCTGTCGCGCAGGTTCTCGTAGCCGTAGTCCTCCGGCCCGCCCGTCGACTCGACCTTGTCGTCGCGGATCTCGATGCGGCTCTGGTTCTTGTCGACGTAGTCGATGATCGCGGAGACCTGCGTCCGCCGATCGCGACGCCAGCCATCGGCGTCGGGCTCCTCGAAGATCGGGTCGAACGCCACGGGGTAGAGGAGCGACTGGATCGACCGCGCGACCAGCGAGACCTCGGCCGGGGTGCCCGACCCGGCGCAGTTGACGTTGATCTTGCCGTCGATCGGCGTGATGCGAACGCCGAACGTGCCGATGTCGGAGCCGAGCCCCTTGGTCTGGCTCATCGACAGGCCGATGGCGGCCTGGACCTGCTCCTCGTCGCCGCCGAACGCCGCCATGAGCGGGTCGGCGAAGTCGGTGATCTGCACGCCCTCGAGGCTGGCGAGCGCGTCGGCGCCGAGGCCCATCTGGCCGGCCTGGCCCGGCGCGTTGTCGAGGCGCCGCTGCAGGCGCACGATCAGCTCGGTCAGGTTGAGCGACGAGCGCGCGAGGAAGTGCGCGCGCATCTGATCGAGGTTGTTGCGCGCCTGCATCGTGTCGATCGTCGTCGCCGTGCCGAACTCGTTGACGATGACGAGGCAGATCGCGACCGCCGTGATGACGGCGAGCATCGCGATGCCGCGCTGCCGCTTCGCGCGACGGGGACGGACATGGAAGCCACGCCGCCTCATCGCGTCACCAGCTCTTCCTGCAGGAGCAGGCGCGCCTGCGTCGACAGCTTCAGCTCGTCGCCCCGGGTGTTCTTGTACTCGATCTCGATGCGCACGCGCGTCGGCAGCCGCTTGGCCTCGGCGTCCTGCTTGGTCGAGTCCCAGCTGTCCTGCCACTTCTTGTCCTTCCAGTCCCAGTACTGGAGCGACAGCTTCTCGACGCCGCGCAGGAGGATGTCGTGCTCGGCCGGCTCGCCCTCCCATGGCTCGTTCGACTGCCGGCGCAGCTCCTTCCGGTAGAGCGCCTCCTTGCCCGGGTTGGCCCGGTCGCTGTCGAGGTAGTACGCGACCAGCGTCTGGTCGGACTCGTTGGCGTCCGCCCAGAGCGTCTGGTGACCGAACGACGAGAAGCGCAGCTCCTCGCTCTTGCCGACGAACAGCGTGCGGCGGTTGTCGAAGTTCTGCTCCTCGTTCGACGACAGGTACGCGCTCTGCAGGTCCTGGACCATGCGCGCCATCGCGACGCGCACCTCGTGGTTGCGCTCCTCCAGCGCGGTGAAGGTGACGCGCGCGTTCGACGCGTTCGAGATCGTCGACCACGCCATCGCCATCATGAAGCCGATGATCGCGAGCGAGATCATGATCTCGATGAGGGTCATGCCCCGCTGGTTCCGCCGGCCGGCCTTCATTGGTCCGCTCCCAGCGCGCCCATCGCCTTCTGCATGCCGGCCGGGTCGGTGACGTAGAGGATGACCTTGAACGTCTCCTTGTGGACGCCGGTGTCGTAGTCGATGGTGAGCGAGATCTTGCGGACCGATGCCTTCAGCACCTGCTGCACCATCGGGTAGCCCATCTGGAGGAAGCCCGCGGTCTGCGACGCGCTACCGCCGCTCTCGGTCGACGCCCCGCCCATGCCGAGCATCCCGAGCATCCCGCCGAGCGCGCTCGACTGGAACTTGTCGAGGTCGCTCGTCGCCTCCTCGCCCTCCCCCTCGGCACCCGTGCCCTGTCCCTCGCCGCCCTGCTCCTGCGACAGGTTCATGAGCGTCTCGAGATCCGGCAGCTCGACCGGCTCGATGAGGTACTTCCACTTGATGTTGGGCCAGCCCTCGTCGGAGAAGTCGCCGTCTTCCTCCTCCTCGGTCTCCTGGAAGCCCTCCTGCAGGAGGTGCTCCTCGATGTCGAACATCTTGCCGCGCGCCAGGTCGGTCGCGACGCCCATGTAGAACGAGTCCTGGGCCGCGGTGATGTTGCCGGCGACGCTGCGCACGAGGATGACGAGCGACAGGCCGAGGATCGCGAGCGCGAGCATGACCTCGACGAGCGTGAAGCCGCCGGAGCGAGGTCGCCTCATCGCTCGGCCTCCCGCTGCCCCTTCACGTCGCGCAGCATGTGATCGTCGGGGTCGCGCAGGGCGCCGGCCCGGATCTCGACGCGGCCGGTCAGGCCGTGGACGAGGATGGTCTCGATGTCGTCGTCGCCGTCGCCGGTCCCGAGCTCGACGATCGCCTTCTCGGCGAAGCCGAGCGGGAAGAACGAGATGCTCACCTGACCACCGGACGTGGACTTCTCGAGGTGCTGGACCCAGACCTCGCGGAACTTCACGCCACGGTGCTGCTGGAGCGCGCGCCGCAGCTCGCGGCCCATCGCGTCGCCCGAGAACAGCGGCCCGAGCTGCTCGGCCGCCGGGCCGCTGCCGGCCGGCGCGCAGATGCGTCCGCCGACCTTGCGACCGGCGAGCGCCGCCGCCATCTTGGCCTCTTCCTCGGGCGACGACGCCTGCATCTGGCCGCCGGGCAACGTCGCCAGGCGCTGGCGCGCCTTGTCGAGCTCCTCCTGCGCCGTCTCGGCGTCCGCCTTCTCTTCTTCCTTCGTGCGCGACAAGGTCGGGTCGCCGGTGCACACCTCGACCCAGTAGGCGTGCTTGTCGAAGTCGATGACCACGCGCGTGGGCACGCCGCCCTCGATCGACATGAGCTGCGTGCGGCGCAGCACCAGGGCCAGGTCCGACGTGTCCTCCGAGAGCGCCGCGCCCGACAGGAAGCGGAACCCGCTGACCGCGAGGTACGACATGAACCCGATGATCGCGAGCACGATCATGATCTCGAGCACGGTCATCCCGCGCTCGCGCATCACGCTATGTGGTCGCGACCGGCGCACGTCAGCCTACTGCTGGTCCCACGACTTGATGTCGTCGCCGGTGCCCTCGCGCTTGTCCTCGCCCTTCGAGTAGACCGCGATGCCGACCGCGCCGGCCGGCAGGTCGTTGCACTTGATGACGTACTCCTCGCCGAACGGGTCCTTCACCGAGCCGCCGTACTCGGCGAGCTGCTGGATGGTGGGGCACTTGCCGGTGTTGGCGGGGCGCGACGCCCACTGCGGGTACGACTCGTAGGCGAGCTTCTTCACGCCGGCGCGCGCGATGTCACCCTTGCCCTCCGAGAAGAGCTTCATGACCTGCGGGCCGACGAGCAGGCCCATGACCAGCGCCAGGATCGCGAGGACGATCATGATCTCGAGGAGGGTCATGCCGAGCTGGCGGAGGCGGCTGCGACGACGGTTGGCGGCGGCGGTGCGGAACATGGCTTCGATCTCCTTACTCACCTGAGGTCACTTGAACTGGCCCATCGCCATGATGGGCTGGAGGATGGAAAACACGATGAAGGCGACGGTGCCGCCCATGCCGACGAGCATGAGCGGCTCGAGCATCGCGGTGACGCGGCCGAGCCGCATGTCGACCTCGGTCTCGTAGGTCTCGGCGACGCGTTCGAGCATCTGCTCGAGCGCGCCGGCGCGCTCGCCGACCGCGATCATGTGGGTCATCATCGCGGGGAACTGGCCCGAGCGCTTGAGCGTGACGGCGAGCGACTCGCCTTCGGTGACGGCCTGCTTCGCGTCCTCGATCGCCTTGCGCATGATCACGTTGCCCATGATCTCCTTGGCGGTGTCGAGGGCGCGCAGCATCGGCACGCCGGCCTGGAGCATCGTGCCGAGCGTGCGCGCGAAGCGCGCGACGTTCACCTTGCGCGCGAGGTCGCCGACCATCGGCAGGCGCAGGACGAAGCGGTGCCACGTCGGGCGGCCGCCCGGGCTCTTGATCCACGCGCGGAGGCCCAGGATCGCGCCGACCCAGAACAGCACGATGAGCAAGAAGTAGTCGCGGATGACATCGGCGACCCAGATGAGGAAGCGGGTGTTGATCGGCAGGGTCTTGCCCTGCGACTTGAACATCTTCGTGATCTCGGGGACGACCGCGACCATCAGGATGCCCATGATCACGACACCGACGACGACCATGATCACCGGGTAGATCATGGCGCTCTGCACCTTCGACTTGAGCTTCTGCGAGCTCTCGAGGAAGTCGGCGAGGCGGTTGAGCACCTCGTCGAGGTTGCCGGCGACCTCGCCGGCCTTGACCATCGACACGTAGAGGTCGTCGAAGATCTTGGGGTGCTTGCCGAGGGCGTCGCCGAGCGAGCTGCCCTCGTTGACCATCGTCCGCACCTCGCCGATCGGCACCTTGAGACGGACGTTGTCGGTCTGATCGAAGAGCGCGCCGAGCCCCTCGGCGAGCGTGATGCCGCTCTTGAGCAGGGTCGCGAGCTGGCGCGTGAAGTTGGCGACGTCGGTCTTCTTGACGCCGCCGAAGATCGCGCCGAGGTCGACCTCCTTCGACAGCGCGCCGCCCTGCCCCTTGCCCGCCGCCGCCGCGCCCTTGGCGCCCTTGGTCGACGGCTGGCACTCGGTGACGACCACGCCCTCCTTCTTGAGGAGCTGGCGCAGGAGCTTGGGCGAGTCCGCGTCGCGGACGCCGGCGGTCGCCTTGCCGTTCGAGCCGATGCCCTTGTACGCCCACATCGGCATCAGAGATCGGCCTCCGCGGTCATCAGCATGACCTCTTCCGTCGTGGTCAGGCCCTGGATGACCTTGCGCGCGCCGTCGAGGCGCAGGCTCACCATGCCGGCCGCCGCCGCCGCCGCGCGGATCGTGCCGGCGTCGGCCTTCTCGAGCGTCAGGTGGCGGACCTTCTCGTTGATCATCAGCATCTCGTAGATGCCGGTGCGGCCGCGGTAGCCGACGTCGAGGCACGACGGGCAGCCGACCGGCTCGAGCACGGTGCCCGGGGGCGGCGGGCGCTCGCCCTTCACCGCCGGGAAGTGGTAGCCGCCGCGGTAGAACGTCGCCGGATCGAGGCCGAGCTGGAGCACGACCTGCTCGTCGGGGCGCGACGGCCGCGCGCACTCGTAGCAGGGGCGGCGCACGAGGCGCTGGGCGAGGAGCCCGACCAGCGACGACGCGACGAGGAACGGCTCGATGCCCATGTCGACGAGGCGCGTGATCGCGCCGGCGGCGTCGTTGGTGTGGACGGTCGAGAAGACGAAGTGACCGGTGAGCGACGCGGTGATCGCGATCTCGGCGGTCTCCTTGTCGCGGATCTCGCCGACCATGATCACGTCGGGGTCGTGGCGGAGGAAGGAGCGCAGCCCGGTGGCGAAGGTCAGATCGATCTTCGGGTTGACCTGGGTCTGGCTGATGCCCTCGAGCTGGTACTCGACCGGATCCTCGACGGTGAGGATGTTCTGGTCGGGCGAGTTGATCTCGGAGAGGCAGGCGTAGAGGGTCGTCGTCTTGCCGGAGCCGGTGGGGCCGGTGACGAGCAAGATGCCGTGCGGGCGCTTGATGATGCCGCGCACGACCTCGAGCGTGTCCTCGGCCATGCCGATGTCGGCGAGGCCGAGGAGCACCGAGCTGCGGTCGAGGAGGCGGATCGTGATGCGCTCGCCGCCGGCGGTCGGCACGGTCGCGACGCGCATGTCGACGTCCTTGCCGGCGATCTTGCGGCGGATGCGGCCGTCCTGGGGCAGGCGCTTCTCGGCGATGTTGAGCCCGGCCATGATCTTCACGCGGGCGATGATCGAGGCGAGGAACTTGCGGGGCGCGCGCTTGGCCTCGCGGAGGACGCCGTCGATGCGGTAGCGGACGAGGACGTCCTTCTCGCCGGGCTCGATGTGGATATCGGACGCCCGCTCCTTCACCGCCTGGAACATGAGCGAGTTGACCCAGCGGATGATCGGGGCCTCGTCGTTGAGATCGAGGATGTCGACCAGCTCCTCGGCCTGGCCGAACTCGTCCTCGCCTTCGTCCTTCTTGTTGTCGTGCTCGAGCTCGGCGCCCTGGCGGAGGCGGCCGTACACCTTGTTGATGTGATCGACGATCTTGGCCGGCGCGGCGACGACCGGATCGACGCCGGCGCCGATCATGACCGCGATGTCGTCGATCACCTCGAGCGCGGTCGGATCGGCGAGCGCGACCTGGACGCGCCCGGTCTCGGGATCGCGGGCGAGCGGCAGCACGCGGTGCTGCTTGGCGAAGTTGATCGGGATCGCGTCGATCAGGTCGGCGGTGACGTCCTCGGCGCGCGGAAGATCGCGCACGAACGCCATCTCCGCCTGCTGGGCGAGCGCGAACGCGAGCTGGTCCTCGTCGATGAGGCGCAGCTTGAGCAGGACCTCGCCGATGAGGCCGCCCTCCTCGCGCTGCTTCTCGAGCGCCTTGTCGATCGCCTCGGGGCGCAGGCCGAGCTCGCGCACGAGGATCTCGCCCAGGAGTGGGGTGCCCGGCGTGCCGTATGCTTCCGCGGGGTTCATTTCTTCGCTTCCGGCTTCTTGGGCGTCGCGTCCGGCTTCGTCGCCGGTCCCGGCGCCGGCGCCGGCGCCGGCGTCTCCGGCTGCGGCTTCGGCGCGTCCGGGTCCTCCAGGTCGTCGGCCGCGCCCTTCAGGTCGTACTCGATCGCGCCCTCGACCACGCCCTGGTCCCGCTGCTGCAGCGAGTGGAGCAGATCGCGCTCGACGTCGACGGCGAGGATCGAGCGGTTGATCTCCTCGACGAGGCCGCGCTTGCGCCGGTAGTCGACGCGCGGCAGATAGGCCGCCTTGTCGAGGTTGTAGAAGGCGCGCAGGAACTCGTTGCGCTCGCGCACCTTGCGCTCGACGATCGCGTTCAGGTCGAGCTGGTCCTGGATGACGTAGGGCGTGAGCAGGACGAGGAGGTTGGTCTTCTTCTTGTCGCGCTTGGTGTACTTGAAGAGGTAGCCGAGGATCGGGATGTCGCCGAGGAACGGCACCTTCGACTCGCTGTACGAGACGCGGTCGGAGATGAGGCCGCCGATGACGATGCTCTGCTGGTCCTTCACGACCACCGTCGTCTTGATCTTGCGCTTGGTCCACGACGGGCCGAGCTGCGGATCGCGATCACCGATGTCCTGGATCTCCTGCTCGATCTTGAGCGTCACCATGTTGCTCGCGTTGATCGCGGGCGTGATCTTCATCGACAGCTGGATGTCCTGACGCTGGATCGAGACGTTGCCGAAGCCGGGGAGCCCGCCGGTGACGCCGCCCGTCGGCAGGCCGAAGTTCACGCCGCCGACGTACGGGATGTTGGTGCCGACGGCGATCTCGGCCTCCTGGTTGTTGGTCGCGAGGATGTGCGGGCTCGAGAGCACGTTCACGTTCGACGACTTCGCCAGCGCCTGGAACAGCACCGCGTACGACGGGATGCTGGTGCCGAGGAGCTCCTGCGACTGCGGCAGGATCGGGCCGAGGAGGCCGCCGATGAGGCCGGTCGCCGAGATGAGGGTCGAGAGCTGCAGCGACTTCAGGTCGGAGCCCTGCACGCCGCCGAACACGACCGCGTTCTCGTCGTCGCCGATCGGCAGGCCGCCGTGGAAGCTGGTGCCGAGGTCGAGGCCGGTGCCGATGTTGAGCTCGAGGATGACCGCCTCGATGAAGACCTGGCGGCGCGGCGTGTCGAGCTGGCGCACGACCTCCTTGAGCGCCTGGAAGTCGCGGCCGCTCGAGAGGACGACCAGCGAGTTGGTGGGCGCGTCGTGGGTGATGCGCACCTGGCCCTCGAACGACGAGCCCGCCGCGCCGCCGCCGCCGTCGAACTGCGGCGCCGGAGGCGCCACCTGGCGGCCGGCGGGCGTACGCGGCGCCGCGCCGCCGCGCTGGTTCTGCTGGGTGACGCCCGTGAGCGCGGCGTTGAGCGTCGTCGCGAGCTCCTCGGCGCTCGCGTTCTCGAGGGCGTAGACGTGGATCGAGCCCGACTCGCCGCTCTCCATGCCGACGTCGAGGCGTTCGACGAGAGCCTTCACGCGCAGGTAGCCGGCCTCGCTCGACAGGAGGATGAGCGTGTTGGTGCGCTCGTCGGCCATGATCTTGGAGGGGATCGCGGCGGCGATGCCGTCGTCACCGCCGCCGCCTGCGCCACCGCGTCCGGCGGCGCCCGCCGGCGCACCCTTGGGGACGGGCGCGCCGCCGCCGCCGCCGGTGTTGGTGCCGAGGATCTCGGAGAGCTTGGCGGCGAGCTGCACCGCGTCCGCGTACTTCACCTGGATCGTGTAGATGCCCTCCCCCGACGCCGGCCGATCGAGCTCCTTCGAGACCGTCACCATGTCGCGGATGTGGCTCGAGTAGTCGGTGATGACGAGGACGCCGGCCTTCTGCACCGGCTGGATCACGCCGATGTTCGACTTCACGACCGAGAGCGCGTTCGACAGCTCGTCGACGCCGACGTGCTGCGGGCGCAGGATCAGGCGGACGACGTCGTCGGAGTTGCCGGGCGAGCCCTTCTTGTAGATGGGCACGGTCTCGCTCTTGGCGTTGGCGGCCTCGACGACGCGCAGGACGTTGCCCTTGGGCACGACCGTGAGCCCCATCGTCGACAGGCCGACGAGGAACACGCGGTACGCCTCTCGCGGCGTCATCTTGTTGGGCGCGATGATCGTGAGCTTCTTCGAGCGCTGGAGGATGCTCGACTCGTAGATGAAGTTCTTGCACGTGAAGCTCATCGCCCACGTGAGCAGGTCCTTCAGCTCGGTCTCCTGCTTGAGGGTGACCGCGAACGACGCCTTGGCCTTGCCGCAGGCGTAGAGCTGCGCGTCCTCGCCCGCCGGCGGATCGGCCGTGCCGGGCGTGGGCGGCGAGGGTTGCGCGGACGACGGCCGGGCCCCGGCCACGAGGATCGTGGCGGCGAGGACGAAGCCGATGGCGAGGGACAGGCGAGACTGACGTGTATGCATGGGACGGTACCGATCGCGGTCGCTGGTCAGCGAATCGTGTAGCTGAGGGTCACGGGCTTGCCGCGACGAGTGACGTTGACCTGGAGGCTCTGGGCGTCGCGCACCTTCGAGTAGACCTCCATGGCCTTGTCCATCGAGTTGAGCTCCATGCCGTTGATGGCGTGCAGCGTGTCGCCGTTGGCGAAGCCGAGCTTGGCGTACACCGAGCTGGGACGGACCGCGTACAGCTTGAAGCCGTTGGGCTCGCCGTTCTTCGACGACGGCATGACGCGCGCGCCCTTGGCGACCGCCATGGGGTTGGCGAGCACCTTGTCGACGAGCGAGCGGTCGATCTCGAACGTGGTCTCGTCGATCTTCTTGATGCCCTGATCGATCGCGGCGGTGAGGTCGTCGGTGTCCTTGGCCGGCTGGGTCGGGGCCTCGGCGACGACCGCCGGCGTGGTGCTCGGCGCCGGCGCCTCGCCGGTGATCGAGATGCGCTCCTTGCGCCCCGTCGCCTTGTTGGTGAAGTCGACGTACTTGTAGTGGATGGCGACGACGGGACCGGCGCCGGGGATCTCCTGCTCCATCCAGTACGCGCCCTGCTTCTGGGTCGCGGTGTTGAGGATGGTGGCGAAGGCGTGCTTGGCGTGCCGCGGATCGGTCACGTGCGTCGCGACGAGGAGCAAGGGCAAGCTCGTCATCGGCACGACGTTGGGATCGACCGGGCCCGTCGGCGTCGCCGCCACCGGCACCGGCGGCAGGCACGTCGAGCAGAACATGTTGCGGTCGATGAGCGGCTTGCCGTCCTTGGTGCGCGCCGCGATCGGCGCCGACGGCGACGGGGCCGGCGGCGTGATCTTGGGGCTGCGCTTGGCGTCGGGCAGGAGCTTGGCCTCGGCGACGTTGTTGACCAGCTTGGCGGCGAACACCGCGGACAGGGCGATGGCCAGGGCGACCACGACCCAGAAGTAGCGCTTCACGTACTCCTGCATCAGACGCTCCCTTCGGGCTCGCCGTCGTGATCGTCGGCCGGATCGTCGGACGGGACCTCGTCGTTCGTGGCCTCGCCGACCTCGGCGAGGCGGCGGTAGATCGTGCGCGTCGCGATGCCGAGCAGCTTGGCGGCGAGCCGCTTGTCACCGCGGGTGTGGCGCAGGGTCTCGCGGATGACGCGCATCTCGATGTCGGCGAGCGGCGTGCCGATCGCGAAGCTCATGCCGGGCGCGCCGGCGGCCGCGCTGTCGCGGATCTCGCGCGGCAGCGCGTCCTCGTCGAGCGTGGTGCCGCGCGTGAGCACGACCGCGCGCTCGATCGCGTTCTCGAGCTCGCGCACGTTGCCGGGCCACGGGTAGTCGCTGAGGCGCGCCAGCGCGGCGGCGGTGGTGCCGGTGATCTGCTTGGCGTTCTTCTCGGCGTAGAGCTGGACGAAGTGCTGGATGAGGAGCGGCACGTCCTCGCGGCGATCGCGCAGCGGCGGCACGTGGACGGGGATGACGTTCAGGCGATAGAAGAGGTCCTCGCGGAAGCGGCCGGCCTTCACCTCCTCGCCGAGGTCGACGTTGGTCGCCGCGACGAGGCGGATGTCGATGCGGCGCGGCTTGCCGCCGGCGCCGAGGCGCTCGATCTCTCCCTCCTGGAGGACGCGCAGGAGCTTCACCTGCACGTGGCGCGAGATCTCGCCGATCTCGTCGAGGAAGAGGGTGCCGCCGTTGGCCGCCTCGAAGCGACCCTCGCGGGTGACCGTGGCGCCGGTGAACGCGCCCTTCTCGTAGCCGAAGAGCTCGGCCTCGAGGATCGACTCGGGGATCGCGGCGCAGTTGATCGCGACGAACGGGCCCTTGGCGCGGTGGCTGTTCTCGTGAAGCGCGCGGGCGAGGAGCTCCTTGCCGGTGCCGCTCTCGCCGAGGAGGAGCACGGTCGCCTCCGACGGCGCCGCCTGGTGCACGATGTCCATCGTGCGGCGCCAGGGCAACGACGTGCCGATGATCGCGCGGCGGCGGCGCTCGGCGAGCTGCGCCTTGAGCGCGCGGTTCTCGGTGACGAGCGACTGCTTCTCGAGCGCGTTCTTGACGATGCGGACGACGTGCGCGCGCTTGAGCGGCTTGGAGACGAAGTCGTAGGCGCCCTCCTTCATCGCGTCGACCGCGGTCTCGACGGTGCCGTACGCGGTCATCAGCACGACCTCGGTCTCGGGCGCGATCGTCTTGGCGGCCTTGAGCAGATCCATGCCGCTCGTGCCCGGCATCATGAGGTCGCAGAGCAGGACGCCGACGCGGTTGCGGCGCAGGAGATCGAGGCCGGACTGGCCGTCGGTCGCCGTGATCACCGCGAAGCCCTCGCGGCGGAAGATCTTCTCGAGCGACTCGACGATGGAGGCCTCGTCGTCGACCACGAGGACCGCGCGCGACGGATCCCACGCGGCGCGCTCGGCGGGACCGTCCTTGCCGGCGTCGCCGTCGTCGTTACCGTCCCGGGGATCGCGGTCCGGCGAACCGGCCCAGTAGCCGCGCGGCACGCCGCCGGGGTGGCGCATCGCGTTCACGGGACGACGGGGCCGGGCTGGGGTCGGGTTGAGCATGAGGGCACCGATACGGCTGATTACAAGCCGGGTGCCATGCCTGTTCCGGGATAAGTCCATGTATTTGCAGGAACCAGACGCTGCCACCCACGCGTGATCGCTGCCAGCGTGACACGAACCAGGGGGATGAGTGACAGATTGGCAATGCGCTCACCGGCGGTCGGTCATCCGCCGCTGCGGGGTCGGGGCGGCGACGACCTCGGTCCGCCGCGGCATCGTCACCGTGAAGGTGGTGCCGGCGCCGATCTGGGTGTCGACGTCGATGCGTCCACCGTGGCGTTCGACGAGCTCGTGGACGATCGCGAGGCCGAGGCCGGTGCCCTCGCCGACGTCCTTGGTGGTGAAGAAGGGGTCGAAGATGCGGGGCAGGACGTCGGGAGGGATGCCGGGGCCGTTGTCGCCGATGCGCACCTCGATGTGATCGCCCTGCGCGCGCGTCTCGATGGTGATGACGGCGCCGTCGCGTCCGGACAGCGCCTGCGCGGCGTTGGTCAGCAGGTTCATGAACACCTGGTTGACCTGGCCGGCGTGGCCTCGAATCTTGCCGACCTCACCGTACTTCTTCTCGACGGTGACGTTGCCCTTGAGCACGTGACGGAGGAGCTCGAGGCTGTCGTCGAGCGAGCGGTTGAGATCGAAGTCGACGACCTTCTCGTCGTCGGTGCGCGAGTAGTTGTGCAAGGCGCCGACGATCGCCTTCGTGCGCTGCGCGCCGCGCTGCACGACCTTCACCATGTCGCGGATGTCGCGCGCGGCCTCGGTGCGCTGGGCGGCGTCGGCGCTCTCGAGCTCGGTGATCGCCTCGTCGAGCGGACCGACCGTGTTGACGATCGCGTTGACCGGGTTGTTGATCTCGTGCGCGATGCCGGCGACGAGCTGACCGATCGACGCCATCTTCTCGGAGCGCACGAGCTGCTTCTGCGTGCGGGTCAGCTTGTCGAGGGTCTCGGCGAGCTCCTTGTTCTTCCGGGCGAGGTCATGCGTGCGCTTCTGCACGGCGCGCTCGAGATCGAGGTTGACCTCCTCCGTCGAGCGCAGCTTCTCGCGCAGGGCGCGCCGCATCTCCTCGAGCGCGAAGGTGAGGCGCCCGATCTCGTCGCCGTCGCCGCCCGAGATCACGGGATCGACGAGCTCGCCGCGCGCCATCGCGTCGGCGCGCTGCTCGAGCCGGCGGATCGGCATCACGAACTGGGCGACGGTGATGACGACGATGCCGCCGCACGCGCCGAAGAGCACGACGAAGAAGACGAGCAGCTCCTTGAGCGGCCGCACGAGCGCGTCGCCGCGACCGCGGTAGTTGGGATAGAACACCGCGACGGCGCCGAGGTCGTGACGCTTGCCGCGCCACGAGACGACGAGCCGGCCGCTCTCGCCGGCCAGGTACGCGGGGCCGAGCTCGATGCGCATGCCCTGGCCGCGGCGGATCTCGCCGAGCACGTACCACGGCAGCTCGGGCGCGCCCATCGGGCCGCCGCCGACGGAGACGACGTCGTCCTCCTCGACGGTCGCCGGCAGCGGGACGTCGCGATCGTCGACGTAGTAGAGCACCGTCGAGCTCTCCGGGTTGCGCGCGTGGATGTCGACGAGCGCGCCGCGCACGAG
>JAIOII010000833.1 GCA_019912685.1 Kofleriaceae bacterium | reverse complement strand
TGAGCGCGAGCGCGCTTTTTGATGGTGGTGCAGGCGCGATAATTGAGGGTGTTCCCGTTCCCGTTCCCGCGCGCTCCTAGGGATCACGGGAACGGGAACCGGGTATCAGCGCGCGAGCACGTAGCCGACGCGGTCCCTGCGGAGGTGGCCGTCGGCCACGAGCGCGGCGAGCGCCGTCTTCATCGTGGCGTTCCGGATCTGGCAGAGCTTGCGGAGGGCGGTCGCGGTCAGGGGCGCTGCGGCGCCGTCGAACTGCGCGAGGATGCGGTGCTCGACGGTGAGCGCGGCAGGGCTGCTGGCGACGGGCCCGGGGGCGCGCTCGTCGTCCTCAAGCGCGGCAAGCGCGACGGCGCCGTCGGCGGTGTCGAGGTGGAGCGCGACGTTGCTGATCGACGCCGCCGCGCGGTGCTCGACGGAGAGGGTGAGCTGTTCGCCGTGGCGGCGGAGGTAGAGGTTCGAGTCGCCCCAGGCGTGGAACTCGCTCGAGCCGCGAAGCGCCTGGCCGGCGCGCATCTTGGCGCCGCCCTTGCGCGCGTGGTGTACGAGCACGACCGCGACGTGGTACCGGCGCTGGAGCTCGCGCAGGTACGCAAGGAGCGGCGCGACCTCGCCGGAGATGTTCTCGTCGATGCGGTGCAGGCGCACGAACGGATCCAGCACGAGGAGCCGAGGCCGGAGCTTGGCGACGGTCTCGGTCAGCGCGTCGCGGTCGCGGTCGACGTCGAGGCGCACCGACGGCGCGGTGATGACCTGGATGTCGAGGTCCGCGAGCTCGCGGCCGGCGGCGCGAGCGATGCCGGCGAGCCGCTGCCGCACGACGTGAAGCGCGTCCTCGGCGGCGAACAGCAGCACGCGGCCCGTGCGCACGACCGGGAAGCGACGCATGCACGGTTCGCCCGAGGCGACAGCGACGGCGAGGGCGAGCGCGAGGAACGACTTGCAGCACTTCGGCTCGCCGCCAACGATGCCGACCGCCTCGTCGGCCCACAGGTATTCGACGAGCCAGCGCCGCTCGGTCGCCACCTCGGCGAGGTCAGCTGCGCGCGTGACCGGCAGCAAGGTCGAGGCTGTCATCGCCGCGCCGGCTTCGCGCGCGCCGGCGCGGCCGTCGCGCGGGCCGGGCGGTGGTCCGCCGAGGTGAGTTCGAGATAGATGCCCTCGTCGAGGCGCTTGGCGTTCTTCGACACCGCGAGCACGAGCAGCTCGTTGCACAGGTTCATCAGCACGCGGCGGTTGCCGGCCGCGTGTTCGCACACGGTGCGCTGCAGCTCGTCGGTCATCAGCGCCGCGTTGCCGGCGGCGGCGAGGAGGTGCCGCAGCATCGTGCCGAGCACGTCGGGCGGTTCGGCGTCGAGCACGAGGCGCGTCCGGATCCGGCTGGCTACGGGCAATAGGTCCGGAGTGCGCAGCTTCTCCTCGAGCCGACGGTCGCCGCACAGGACCACGGTGACGATCGTGCAGGTGTCGAGCTTGGTCGAGCCGAGCAGGCGCAGCTCAGCGAGGAGCAGCGGGGACATCTCCTGCGCCTCGTCGACGAGCAACACGGGGCGAAACAGCGTCTGCTGGATGTGCTCCTGCCACTTCGCGCGCACAGTCTTGTACGCACCCCACCGGTTCGAGGTCGAGACCGGGACGCCGAACAGGTCTCCGATCTCCCGGTAGAAGTCGGTGACACGGCTCTGCGGTCGGGTCACTTCGCCGACGACGACGTCGCGCAGCGGCGCGAGCTTGGCCGCGAGCATGCGCAGGGCTGCGCTCTTGCCGGCCCCGACGTCGCCGGTGACGAGCGCGAAGCCGCCGTGCAAGACCAGGTCTTCGACTCGCCATGCGAAGTGCTTGACGCGCGGCGTCTCGCACAGCGCCTCGATGGGAATGTCCTCGAGAAACGGGTTCCACTTGAGCCCGTACAGGGCCGACAGCTTGCGTGCGTCCATCAGGTCACGTCCTTGGGCACGTACGCCGGCGGTAGCCCCGCGCGGTCGTACGAGGTGATGAGGTGGCGCAAGAGCGGCGCCATCTCGGTGATCGTCGACGGCGATGTGCTGGCCGCCGGTGGCATCGCGCTCGCCACCTCGGCGACCACGCGCCGCGACTGGGCGCCGTTCTTGGCCCGGTCGAGCGGGTACAGCGGCGCGAGGAGCGCGCCGCTGCGGTTGTCGACGAGGTGGACCATCGACAGATCCCACGACGCGTAGCGCACGCTCAGCCGCTCCAGCGTCCGGTAGCGCGACGGCACCTCGTAGCGCACGCCAGCGATGGTCACGGTCCCGTCGCTGCGCCGCTGCATGCGCGTCTCCTCGACGCGGAACGCCAGCCGCAGCTCCTCGGCGCTCGGGCTCGGACGTCCGACGTCCGGACCGCGCAGGAAGCGGTCGGCGGGCGCCTCGCCGATCTCCGAGTGCCGCGCGCGGTTGTACTCCATCT
Organism: Kofleriaceae bacterium; assembly: GCA_019912685.1. Lineage (GTDB taxonomy): Bacteria > Myxococcota_A > Polyangia > Haliangiales > Haliangiaceae > UBA2376. The sequence continues at coordinate 2,145 of JAIOII010000833.1, read as the reverse complement.
CGACCCACGCCTGCGTCGCGTGGTTGAGCACGTCGAGCGTCAGGTTCGGGACGTTCTCGAGCATCGCGAGCGGGCGACCCTCGACGCTGTTCCACCATGCCTCCTGCTTCCCATTCTGCTCCGGGCACGCCGGCAGCGTCCGCTCGTGCAGGATGCCGAGCCGAGCGAGTCCCTCGCGTACCTCGCCGTCCTTCATTGCCGAACCGTTGTCCGACATCAGCTGCTGCGGCAGGCCGCGCTTCTGGATCGCCTGCGACAGTCCATGCACGAGCGCCTCGCCGGTCTCCTCGAGGTACCACTGCGCGTGGCAGCACAAACGCGAGCGGTCGTCGAGGATGCCCAGCAGCTTCGGCGTCACCAGCGCGCCGCTCGCGAGCACGACGCGCACGAACTTCGCGCCGTGGAAGTCCAGGTGCCACAGCCCGTGCACGTACTCGCTCTCGTAGCTGCGCGTCTCGCGCGACTCGAAGATCTCCCGGCTGTGGTCGTGGCGAAGCTCCTCGCTGCCGCGGCGCTGGCGGCGCTTCTGGCGGAACAACCCGCGCTCCTTCATCAGCCGGCGAACCGTCGTGTAGGACGGCACGTGGCCGACGAGCTCGCCGAGCGTCACCATCGCGACCAGGTTGTCGGCGTGCAGCTTGTAGCTCCACGTCGGGTGCAGCGTGTGCTGTGCGACCACCGCGACCACCACCGCCGACGACACCGCCCGCCGCGTGCCAGCGTCCTTGCGGATCTTGCGCCGCAAGGCACCCACCGTGTCACCGCGCCCCGCCGCCTTGCGCGCCACGTGCAGCCACCGCTCCACCGTCGAGAACGCAAACTGCACCGGCTCGCCGGTGATCGGATGCGTGTACGTCTGGGCCGCGAGCGCTTCGAGCGCCGCTCGCAGCTCGCCGCGGCGGGGAGGCGCCGCGAGCAGGGCGCCGATGATCGCGTGGCGCAGGTTCGCCCACCGCTCGTGCCGGCGGGGCGTCGTCGAGCTCTTCGTCGTCGTGGTCACGTTCGGCGACGACGTCTACACTTCGCCTCGCTACCGCGATACGTGCATCCTCTGCGGGTTGATGGCGACCCTCACGAAGCGCTCGCTTCGAGCCAGGGTCGCGTCGAGATCGGCGCGAGGAGACGAAGGAGCGCAACCACCACCGGCTCGTCGTTCGCCGCCATCTCCGGCAGCAGCGACGCCGGCATCGTCGCCTCGTCGACGCCCCGCACGAAACGACCCCGCAGGCTCGTCCAGAACCGGCTCGTCGGGAACATCGTCGACCACCACCGCCGCCATCGCACCAGCGTCCGCCGGCTGATGCCGAGCAGCGTCGACAGCTTCGTTACCGACTTCTTCGACGGACCGTGCAAGAGCGCGGTCGCCAGCACGAACACGGCGCCGGCGTAGACCCGGCGCCCGAGGAACCGCACCGACGGCGGCGTGCAGCGGCGACGGCAGCCCTCTTCGGCGCAGCAGAAGCTGCGTCGAACCAGGGACTCTTCGCCCTCGTCGTCAACGCCACGCAGCGCCCGCGGGTAGTTCGCGACGTCGAGCCGCCCGCCGCAGAACCCGCATCCCGCCGCCTGCGCCTTCGTCGCGAGGTCGTCGTCGATCCTCGGCAGCAGCAACAAGACTCTGGTGTCGACGAGCGCTTCGTGGCACAGGTGGGGCCTCCTTCCGCTTTACCGGTTGAAGGAGAGGAGCCCCTCGATGACTTGAATGGTCAAGTTCTTCGAGGGGCTTCCGCTATTCCCCTCGATGACCGTGCTCGCGCCTGCGGCGCTCGCCCTTAGATAGATCGCTCACGCTCACGCTTGACGCGCGCGAGGAGGAATCGGTGCGTGACGCCGCCTACTCGTCCGCGCTCATCATCGCCGGCGTCTCGAAGGTCGAGTACCCGATGGAGCGAACACTCCCAGGCTTCGAAGAGCGCGCGGACTGGCCGTTGCTCGCGCGTCTGGTCCGCGCCTTCGGTGCTGCTGTCCCGGAGCGCCTGGACGAGCTGGCGCAACGCCACACGCGATCACGCTAAGTCTCATCGAGGTCATCGCTGCTTGCCGTTCTCGAGCGCAGCGATCAACCGCTCCTGCCACCCGCGACGAATCTCGGTTCCGACGTACAGAGACTCCCCGGTCCTGTCCTCGTAGACGTGAATGATCGCC
>JAIOII010000832.1 GCA_019912685.1 Kofleriaceae bacterium | reverse complement strand
ACGACGAGGTGAGCGGGCGCGTCCTCCGCATCGACGCGCGCGGGCGGCGCACGGTGCTGGCGAGCGGGCCGGGGATGAGCGAGCTCGCCGTCGCCGGCGCGACGATCGCGTATCGCGCCGGCGACGCGATCTGGAGCAAGGACGGCGCGGCGGCGCCGGTGCGCGCGGTGTCGGTCGGCAAGGCGCGCGTGCTCGGGCTCGTGCTCGCCGGCGACAGGCTCTACTGGTCCGACACGCAGCGCGTGCAGACCGCGCCGCGGAGCGGCGGGGCGGCGGCGGCGGTCTACGATCCGCCGCGACGGTCGCTCGGCACCGGCGCGCCGGACGCGCAGCTGGTGATCGTGGACGGGACGGTCTACTTCAGCACGCTCGGGTGGGGCAGCGACGGGATCCAGCGGGTCGTCGACGCGACCACGAGCGCGCCGCTGTACGAGACGTTCGCGGACGACGAGGTGTGGGTCGGCGACTCGCTCGCGCGCGCCGGCGACGCGCTCTACATCTCGAACAGCGCCGGGCAGATCGTGCGCGCGCCGCTGGCGGGGGGTGGCGTGCGCGCCGTCGTGACCGGCATCGAGGGCGCGCCCGTGGAGCTCGCGGGTGGCGGCGATCGCCTGGTCGCGCAGTACGTCGAGGACGGCGCGTACACGATCGCGGCGGTCGATCCGCTCGCCGGCAAGCTCACCGTGCTGGTGAGCCTGCCGGGCGAGGATGCGGCGATGCTCGCGGTCGCGCCGGCCGGCGACGCCGTCTACGCCGGGTTGCGGGGCAGCGATCTCATCGTGCGGATCCCGCTGCCGCCGGTGCGCTGAGCGTGGCGGGCGGGTCAGAGACCGCCGGGAAGGTCGGCCGCGCACGAGGTCTCGGCCCAGCGACCAACGAACTGGCCGCCGACCTCGGGGCCCGGCAGGCTCTCCCGGTAGAGGCCGCCGAGGCGGCCGTGCTCGCCGGCGCGCGTCACCCAGCGGCCGACGAAGCCGCCGTCGCGGTAGTGGCCGGCGAAGATGCCGCGGAACTGGCCATCGCGATCGATGTACTTGCCGAAGAAGACCTGCTCGCCGTTGCGGCGCTGGCCGTAGATGCCGCGCATGTGGCCGATCGGCGCGCCGTCGGCGTCGGTGACGATGCCGCGGAAGCCGCCCACGTCGTCGCGCAGCGCATGCCAGCGGCCGCGCATGAAGCCGTGATCGCAGTCGTCGCGATCGCGGCGCAGCGCGGTGACGACGATGCGGTTGCCGCTGGCGTCGCGGTCGGTCGCGACGGGGCCGCCGAGCAGGTCGGCGAGCCGGAGGTCGAGGCGGTCGCCGGTGTCGGGCACGTACGAGAGCGTGATGTCGCCGAGGTCGGCGTCGGCGAGGACCTCGAGCACGAGGCCGTCGACGAACGGGCCGGTCACCGACGAGAACGCCACCGACGTGCGCGAGTCGCGTGGCGCGAGCGCGTCGGTCGCCTCCTCGAAGCCGATGCGGTGGCGCACGACGATCGCGCCGCGGCTCACCTCGACGCGGCCGCTCCAGTCGGTGCGGGTCACGTCCTCGCGCGACGGCGGCATCCGGCCCCAGACCGCCGCGACGCGCAGGCGCTGGACGTCGGCGCGGGTGCGGAGCGCGGCGACCTCGGTGTCGCTGTCCATGGGATCGGCGACGGCCGCGGTGTTCTCGATCGCGGCGGCGACGAACTGATCGTCGGCGCCGAACATCGGCGCCTCGTCCTCCATGTCGAGGCCGCCGTGCTCGAGCTCGAGGTTCGAGACGATGACGTCGGCGTCGTCGTCGACGGCGTCGGTGCAGGCGCCGGCGACGGCGACCAGGGAGCAGGCGAAGAGCGCGGGAAGGCGAAGGGTACGCATCTGATTCCTCCTGCCGACCCGTAGAGCAACCGGCTTGCCAGGCGCGGACGCGAGGCGCGGCGCGGACTTGCGCGGCGGGCGCCGCCGAGCCGGCGATCTGCAG
>JAIOII010000831.1 GCA_019912685.1 Kofleriaceae bacterium | reverse complement strand
GGCCGGGGCCCGCGAAGCCGACGCGGATCGCGGTCGCGCCGCTGTCGACGCTCGGCGCGGAGGACACGTCGGCGGCGGCGAAGAAGCTCGAGGGCGAGCTGGCGCGCGACCTGGCCGCGGTGTCGGGCGCGAACGTCGTCGCCGGCGCCGACGTCGCCGACGAGATCAAGAAGGCGAAGAAGCCGATCCTGCGCGCGTGCGACGGCAACGCGTCGTGCCTGACGGAGCTGGGCAAGCTGATGGGCGCGTCGCACGTCGTGTTCGGCGAGGTCGGCGGCCTCGGCAACGTGCAGGTCGTCTACCTCGTCCTCGTCGACGTCCAGACCGGCAAGGAAGTGCGCCGCACGCAGGTGCAGCTGGGCGCCGCCGCGGAGGGCGGCATCAAGGGCGGCGCGGTGCGTCTCGTCGATCCCGATCGCTACACCGGCCGCCTCGTCGTCACCACGCCGGTGAAGGACGCGGTCATCTACGTCGACGGCCGCCGCGTCGGTAAGTCGCCGGCGCCGCCGACCGCCCTCCCCGTCGGACCGCACGCGCTGCGCGTCACCCACCCCGAGCACCGCGACTTCGTGCGCTTCGTCGAGGTCGGCTTCGACCAGGACACGCCGGTCGCCGTCGAGCTCACGCCCTACGGCGCCATCGAGACCGAGCTCGGCGCGACCGACGGCGGCAAGCCGCGCTCGAACGTCACGTACGTCGAGGGCAAGCCGAGGTGGTACCGCGAGTGGTGGGCGATCGCCGGCTTCTCCGCCGCCGCCCTCACCGGCGCGATCATCATCGGCGTCGCCACCGCCGACGGCGTCGCCTTCGACGCCTCGGGCACGGTCAAGCCGCCGCAGTAGCCACACGCGGCACCGGCGGCGCGGCGCTCCGGACTACAGCCAGCCGAGCCACGCCAGCGCGAGCGGCACCGCCCACAAGCGGTTGACGAGCTGGGAGGCGCGCTCGACCAGCCCCACCGTCCGCTGCTCGGGGTACAGCTCGCGCAACGAGACACGATCGACGGCGTCGGCACCCGCGCCGTGACGATGAAGCCCCGACGTCGCCGGCTCGGGCGCGACTCGCTCGCCGACCCAGCGCGCCACGATGCCCAGGGGTGCCATGAGCACTATCAACGCGGGCACCGTCGCGAGCGCGATCGTCCACGGCGGGATGGCGGGCTGATCGCAAGCGAGCGCGAGGAGCAGCGGCGTCCAGGTGATCCCGACCGCGGCGCACAGCGCCCCGAACAGGTTGTCGAGCGCGCGCGGCGCGACGACCGAGACCAGGCCTGCCACGGCCGCGAGCACGACGACCGCGCTGACGACGTGAGCGGCCACCGCTGCGAAGCCCTCGAGCGACGCTCCCGGCGAAACCAGCCCCTCGTCGCCGCCAGGAATCCACGGCGCCGCGGCGAGCGGTACGCCGTACGCGAAGAGGGAAACGACGTACAGCGTCAGCGCGCGCCGCAGCTGGGTGCGGGCGAGGCGCACGGACGCGGGGTCGCCGACCTCGTCTCGCACGAGCTCGTACGCCTTCGTGCTCGCGATCGCCTCGTGAGCCACCAGGCCCGCCTGGGACACGACCGCGATCGCGACCAGCCCGTACGCGAGCCAGCGCAGCGATGGGTCTCCCGTGATCACGGTGCCGAAGAGCAGCGCGACGCCGGCGGCGTACTGCCGGTGGGCGTGGACGCAGACGGCGTCGAGCATCCTCGTCAGGCGCGGCCGCTCGAGCTGAACCCGCGCACGGCCGTACGCGAGCGCCGAGATCGCGTGAGCACGCACGGTATGCTCGCCGTGGACGTCGTGGCCGAGCACGATGGTGCGCGCGGGTCGATGGAAGAACGTGGACCGCGCGACCGACGGCGCATCGTCCAGCGCAACGACCCGGAGGGCAGGCACACCGGCCCGAGCGAGGACCTTGCTCAGCCATGCGCCAGCGGAGTCCGGCAGCGGTGCACCAGCAGGCGGCCGGAGGGCCCGGCGCGTCGCGCGCGCCACGATCGTGATCAAGCCGGGGACGAACGACATGCCCCACACGGGCCACGCTGCGAGCGGCTCCCTCGGCGCGACGACGTATGCGACCGCCGCGGGCGCGAAGATCGCGACGAACATCGCGCGATCGGACCACCGGCGGAACGCGCTCGGCGCCATCGCGCGCTCAGTTGATCGCGGACCAGATCGCGTTCAGCTTCTTGTTCGCGCCCTTGTAGTCGCCGTCGACGAACCGTGACGTGGCGTCGGCGAAGAGCTCGTCGACCTGCTTCTGGGCGCGGCCGTCCAGCGTCTTGCCCTTGGCCGCGGCCGAGATGCGCGCGCTCTTGGCCTGGATGAAGTTCCGATCGATGGGCAGGACCGAGACCGTCTTGAAGAGCTGGTTGGCGGCGAGGTAGGCGCGGCCGTAGTCGGCGTCCTTCATCGCGTCCGTCGCTTCCTTCTCGAGCTCGCGCACGTTGCCGGGCAGGTCGGAGCTCAGGATGCCGCGGTCGCCCATCACGCCGCGCGCCTTCTTGAGCAGCGGCTCGACGTCGCGCTTGTCGTACTTCGACCCCTTGGCGTCGACGGTCTGGATGATCGTGGTCGGAACGGCGCCGGCGCCGCACGTCTCCTTCTCGCGGATGCCGAGCGCCTTCTCGCGCGCAGCGATCTCGGCCTCGCGCTGGGCGATGCGATCCTCGCGCGCCGCGACCGCCTTCTCGCGGCCGGCGATCCCGGCCTCGCGGACCGCGACCTGCGCCGCCGCGTCGTTGCCGCCCTGCGCCGCGGCCAGCAGCGTCTTCCGCTCCTCCATGAGCTGCTCGAGGATCTGCGACTCCTCCGAGGACAGGCTCGCCTCCTGCGTCCGGAGCTCCGCGACCTTCTTGTCGATCTCCTCGATCTCGGCCGTGCCGCCGCCGGCCTCGATCACCTTGGCCCGCTCGGCGACGAGTGCCGCCTGCTGGTCCTTCAGGCTCTGCCGGCTCTTGAGCAGGGCGTCGCGGCGCGCGATGAGCGCCTCGTCGGAGGCGGACGCCGACGCGGAGGCGACGACCTGCCCCCCGCTCTTCGTGTCCTTGTCCTTGCAGCCCGTTCCCAGACCGACGAGCAGCGCCACCGCCCCCGCGGTGGCCCAAAGCCAGCGCTTAGCCATATGTGCTCTATTCTAATCGACCGATCCGATCTCCGCTGGATTCTTGATGACGTGACTGACGCGTCGCGTTACAGTTGACGCACCATGTCGGACGGCTGTCTCCCCTCTCGTCCTGGCCTCTACGACCCGTCGACCGAGCACGATGCGTGCGGAGTCGGCTTCGTGGCGAACGTGAAGGGGGAGAAATCGCGCGCCATCGTGGAGGACGCGCTCGAGGTGCTGCGTCGCCTCGCGCACCGCGCGGCGTGCGGCGCCGATCCCGAGACCGGTGACGGCGCCGGCATCCTGCTCCAGATCCCGCACCGCTTCTTCAAGGCCGAGGGCCTGCGCCTCGGCTTCGACATGCCGCGCCGCCGCCGCTACGGCGTCGGTCAGCTCTTCCTGCCGCCCGATCCGCTCCAGCGCGCGCAGTGCGAGCGCGTGCTCGAGGAGGTGATCGCCGAGGAGGGCCAGCGCGTCCTCGGCTGGCGCGACGTCCCGATCGACGCGCGCAACGTCGGGCCGACGGCGCGCGCCGTGATGCCGGTGTTCCGCCAGATCTACGTGCGCATGCGGCGGGTGCCGCCGTCGGCGTACGAGCGCACGCTCTACGTGATCCGCAAGCTCGCCGAGAACCGCATCCGCGAGCGCGGCCTCGACCCCGGCGGCTTCTTCCACGTCGCCAGCCTCTCGACGGAGACCATCGTCTACAAGGGGCTGCTCCTGCCGGCGCAGCTGCCCAGGTTCTACCTCGACCTCGGCGCCGAGGACTTCGTCTCGGCGATCGCGGTCGTGCACTCGCGCTTCTCGACCAACACGTTCCCGACCTGGGATCTCGCGCAGCCGTTCCGCTTCATCGCCCACAACGGCGAGATCAACACGCTGCGCGGCAACGTCGGATGGATCGACGCGCGCCGCAGCCAGCTGCGGAGCGCCAAGTTCCACGGCGGCATCGAGCGGCTCACGCCGATCATCGTGCCGGGCAAGAGCGACTCGGCGCAGTTCGACAACCTGCTCGAGCTGCTCCACCTCGGCGGCCGCTCGCTGCCGCACTCGATGATGATGATGATCCCCGAGGCCTGGGAGGGGAACCCGGCGATGGCGACCGAGCGGAAGGACTTCTACCGCTACGCCTCGTCGCTGGTCGAGCCGTGGGACGGCCCGGCGGCGATCGTGTTCACCGACGGCTACCTCGTCGGCGCGACGCTCGACCGCAACGGCCTGCGCCCCGCGCGCTGGATCCAGACCGTCGACGATCGCGTCGTCCTCGCCTCCGAGACCGGCGTCTTCGACGTGCCCGACGATCGCATCGCGGCCAAGGGCCGGCTCCAGCCTGGCCGCATGTTCGTGGTCGACACGGTCGAGGGCCGCATCGTCGCCGACGACGAGATCAAGAAGGACGTGTCGGGCCGCTTCCCTTACGGCAAGTGGCTCGACAAGAACGTCTTCGACCTGCACGAGCTCGAGCCGTCGCCGCCGGCCCCGCCGGTCACCGGCGACGAGCTGACCCGCAAGCTGCGCGCGTTCGGCTACACCGACGAGGACCTCTCGATCCTGATCGAGCCGATGGCGCGGGACGGCAAGGAGCCGGTCGGCTCGATGGGCACCGACACGCCGCTCGCGGTGCTCTCGGATCAGTCGCCGACCTTGTTCCAGTACTTCCACCAGCTGTTCGCGCAGGTCACCAACCCGCCGATCGATCCGATCCGCGAGAACCTGGTGATGACGCTCGAGACCAACATCGGTCCCGACGGCAACACCTTCGACGAGACGCCCGAGAGCTGCCACCAGATCCGCATGCCGGGGCCGTTCCTCGACAACGCGCAGCTGGCGCGCATCGCCAACACGACGGAGGGCGCGTTCGAGACCCGGCGGCTCTCGATGCTGTTCCCGGCCGCGTCGGGCGAGGACGGCCTCGCGGCGGCGCTCGAGCGCCTGTGCCAGGAAGCGGCGCACGCGATCGACGACGGCTGTAACGTCCTCATCCTCTCCGACCGCGGCGTCGACTCGCGCCGCGTGCCGATCCCGTCGCTCCTCGCGCTCGCCGCCGTCAACCAGCACCTGGTGAAGGAAGGCATCCGCATGCAGGCCGGCCTCCTCGTCGAGACCGGCGAGGCGCGCGAGGTGCACGACTTCGCGCTGCTCATCGGCTACGGCGCGGCGGCGGTCAACCCGTACCTCGCCCTCGACGCCGTGCGCTCGCTCGTCGAGCGCGGCCAGCTCCCCGGCACCGTCGAGGAGGCGACCGCGAAGTACCTGCACGCCGTCGAGGAGGGCCTGCTCAAGGTGATGTCCAAGATGGGCATCTCGACCGTGCAGAGCTACCGCGGCGCCCAGATCTTCGAGGCCGTCGGTCTCGCGCCCGAGCTCATCGCCCGCGGCTTCGGCGGTACGCCGTCGCGCATCGGCGGCGTCGGCGTGCGCGAGCTGGCGCGCGAGGCGCTCGACCGCCACGACCGCGGCTTCGGCCGCCAGTCGGT
>JAIOII010000830.1 GCA_019912685.1 Kofleriaceae bacterium | reverse complement strand
GGCGCCCTCGTCGCGCGCGATGCGCTGCGCGAGGTCCTGGTAGTGCTGCGGGTGCCCCTTGCCGACGTCCGAGCGCGTGAGCACGCAGCGCGCGCCGAGCGCCTTCAGGTGCAGCACCTTCTCCTGGCTCATCTTGTCGGGCAGGACGAGCGTGAGCTGATAGCCGCGCAGCGCCGCGACGAGCGCGAGGCCGAGCCCGGTGTTGCCGGCGGTCGCCTCGACGATGTGACCGCCGGGCCGGAGCTCGCCGGAGGCCTCGGCGGCGTCGATCATCGAGCGCCCGATGCGGTCCTTGATCGATCCGCCCGGGTTGGCGCTCTCGAGCTTGAGCCAGAGCTCGCACGGGCCGGTGTCGAGGTGCGTGACCTGGACCAGCGGGGTGTCGCCGATGAGCGGCAGGACGCCGGTGGCGGTGCGGGCAGTCGTCATGGTGTTCCTTCGCGCCGGCTCATGGATCCTCGTTGTCGTCGTCGGGGTCGAGCTCGACCAGGAGCGCCGCCGCGGCGAGCGCCGCCGCGGTGCCGCTCGCGCGCCAGGTCTGGATCACCTCGAGCATCGCGTCCATCGCGAGGCGGCCGCTGCGCACGCGCCCGCGCATGCTGGTGAGGAAGGCGCTCGACGTCGCGCCCTGCACGTGGCGGCCGAGCAGCGCGAGGTCGAACGTGAGGCCGTGGCGCACCGCGTGCTCGCCGATCTCGCAGAGCGTGACCGGCAGGACGCGACCCAGCGCCGACGTGTCGGCGGCGAAGCGGATCGTCGCGCCGTCGCGATCGGGCGCGAGCGCGAGCAGCGTGTCGCCGACGCCGAACGACGGCGGCAGCGCGAGCCCGGCCGACAGGTGATCGTGGAACCACCCGTACCAGCCCGCGTCGTGGACGTGCTCGAACGCGAGCTGCGCGTCGAGGAAGCGCGTCAGCTCCTCGGCGCTGCCCGCCGTCAGACGCCCGACGATGTAGTCGAAGGTCTCGTCCACCGCGTCGAGCCTACCAACTCCGGGCGCGCGGGCGCCAGCGCCAGCGCCGCGCCGAGGTGCGTGGCGAGCTGATCCCACTCGGTGAGGAACGCGTCGTGGCCATGATGCGACGAGATCGTCGCCACGCGCGCGGGTACGCCGCGCGCCGCGAGCGCGCGCACGAGCTCGTCGGTGTGCGCCGGCAGGTAGAGCGCGTCGGTGTCGATGCCGATCGCGAGCGTCGTGGCGCGGATGCGATCGAGCCCCCACGACGGCGGGGGGCGTGGTGCGTCCACGTCGAGCGCGGGGCCGTTGAACGCGGCCGGCGGCGGCTCGACGTTGGCCGGCCAGCTCTCGACGCCCTCGGGCGGCGGCGGGCGGCGCGACAGATCGTGATGGTCCATCGCGCCGATGAGCGTCAGGTAGCTGCGCGCGTCGAAGCGCTGGCGCAGCTTCTGCCCCTGGTGCTCGAGGTACGTCTGCACGCGGTAGCGCGCGCGGGACGACCAGTCGCTCGGCTCCTCGGTCGACTGGCCCTGGCGGCGCCCCTGCGTGCGATCGAGCCCGGGCTCGGCGCGATACGTGATGGTCGCGACCTGGCGCGCGAGCTCGAGCCCGCGGCTCACGTCGTGCGGGAAGCCGGGGTCGGCGAGGATCGCCTGCCGGCCGACGTGGTTCCACGCGAGGATCCAGCTCGACGCGGCGGCGCACGCGGCGATGGGCACGAGGCGCTCGAAGCGCTCGGGGTCGAGGGCGGCGAGGCAGAGCGCGACCATGCCGCCGAGCGAGCCGCCGGTGAGGAGCGCGACGCGCGACACGCCGAGCGCGTCGAGCGCGAGCAGGATCGAGCGCGCCTGATCCCACGTGGTCACCGTCGCGGGCAGGTCGACCGCGGGGATGGCGAAGCCGCCGCGCGTGGGCGCGAGCTCGGCCGGGAACTGATCGTCGCTGAGCCGCGGGAAGCTGCCGTCGGCGGGCCCGCTCGTGCCGTAACAGCCGCCGAGCAGGTTGAAGCAGAGGACGCGCACCTTCGACGGGTCGAACGTGCGCCCCGGACCGATGAGCGGCTCCCACCAGCCGCCGGGCCCGCCCGCGCGCGCGTCACCGGTGAGCGCGTGCACGACGACCACCGTCGGGATGTCGGGCGACAGCCGCTCGCTCACGCGCGGCGCCTTGCGCACCATCGCCGCGAGCTCGCCGGCGCTGCGCGTGACGAGCCGCTGGTTCGCGTCCCCCGGCGGGATCCCGCGATCGCGCAGGACCGGCTCGTCCTCCTTCGGCCCCCAGTGCCAGCCGCGCACCACGTGGTGCGCGACCTGCGCGCCGCCCTCGAGCGTGATCGACGGCAAGACGAGGTCGAACGTCGTCGGCTCACCGATCAGTCGCAGCACGTTGCCGGCCTCGGGCGGCGTCATGGATTTGCAGGAGCATTATCCGCGATAACAGACAAGTCAACG
>JAIOII010000083.1 GCA_019912685.1 Kofleriaceae bacterium | reverse complement strand
CGGCCAGCCGCTCGCCGAGCTGCACCACGACCTCGCCGACGGCGACCCGCGCGTCGCCGCCGCCGCGTCCCGCTTCCTGGGCGCGGTGGAGATCGGCGACGACGCCCCGACGCCGCGCCGCACGCGTATCCTCGAGATCATCCGATGACGGGCCCCAGCCACACCAGCGATCCCGACGACCTCTACGAGCGCATCCAGGCCGCGGCCACGGTCGTGCGCTCGCGCATCGGCGCGCGCGCGCCGCAGGTGGCGCTCATCCTCGGCTCCGGCCTCGGCGGCTTCGCCGAGCGGCTCGAGGATGCCGTGGCGATCGACTACCCCGAGCTCCCCGGCTTCCCGCAGTCGACGGTGCACGGCCACGCCGGTCGGCTGGTCGTCGGCACGCGCAAGGGCGCGACGTGCGTCGCGATGAAGGGCCGCGTGCACCTCTACGAAGGTCACGACGCCCGCGCCGTGTCGTTCCCGGCGCGCGTGCTCGTCGCGCTCGGCGCCAGGGTCGTCATCGTGACCAACGCCGCGGGCGGCCTGCGCCCGGAGTGGGCGCCGGGCACGCTCATGCTCATCCGCGACCACATCGACATGCTGCGCGATCACCCGCTGCGCGGCGCCAACGACGACCGGCTCGGCCCGCGCTTCCCCGACATGACGACGGCGTACACCCCCGCCCTGCGCGCGCTGGTGAAGGACGTCGCCCATGCGCAGGGCATCCACCTCGAGGAGGGCGTCTACGTCGCGATGCCCGGCCCGACGTACGAGACGCCGGCCGAGGTGCGGATGCTGCAGATCATCGGCGCCGACGCGACCGGCATGTCGACCGTGCCCGAGGTCGTCGTCGCGCGGCACATGGGCGCGCGCGTGATCGGCATCTCGTGCATCACGAACAAGGCGGCGGGCATCACGGGCGAGGCGCTCTCGCACGAGGAGGTCACCGAGACCGCGGCGCGCGTGCGCTCGACGTTCGAGGGCCTCCTCGACGGGATCCTCGCCGCGCTGGTGGAGCGGAAGGAGCTGGGATGACCGTGCGCGCGGCGAAGGCGGCGGATGTGGCGGCGCTCGAGCGCGCGGCGCGCGCGGCGCAGGCGCGCGCCTACGCGCCCTACTCCGGGTTCAAGGTCGGCGCCGCGCTCCTCACCGGCACCGGCGAGATCTTCACGGGGGCGAACGTCGAGAACGCGAGCTACGGCCTCACCGTGTGCGCCGAGCGCACCGCGTGCATCGCCGCGGCGCTCGCCGGTCACCGCGACGTGCGCGCGATCTGCGTCGTGACCGACGCCTCGCCGCCCGCGTCGCCGTGCGGCATGTGCCGCCAGACGCTCCTCGAGTTCACCCCGGATCCGACCCGGGTGCGCGTCATCGCCGTCGGGGCCGACGGCGAGCGCGCCGAGTGGACGGTCGCCGAGCTCATCCCGCACGGCTTCACCGGCAAGCAGCTCGAGCCTCCGGTGAAGACATCGAAGGCCGGCCGGAAGCGATGAGCGAGCTGGTCTTCCGCGGCGGCACGATCGTCACGCTCTCCGACGATCACACCGTGACGGCCGGCGACGTCGCCGTCGTCGACGGGGTCATCACCCACGTCGGCGGCAGCTACACGCCGGAGACGAGCGACTACCAGATCGTCGACGCCGCCGGCTGCATCGTGATGCCCGGCCTGGTGCAGGCGCACGTCCACACCTGCCAGACGCTCGCGCGCGGCAAGGCCGACGACCTCGAGCTCCTCGACTGGCTCGAGAAGGTGGTGTGGCCCTACGAGGGCGCGCTCGACGGGCCGGCGATGGCCGCGTCGGCGCGGCTGGCGATGGCCGAGCTCCTCCTCGGCGGCACCACCGCGATCCTCGACATGGGCTCGGTGCACCACACCGACGAGGTCTTCGCCGCCGCCGAGGCGTCGGGCATCCGCGCGACGATCGGCAAGGCGATGATGGACGCGCCGGACCCGAAGATCCCGCCCGGCCTGCGCGAGACCACGACCGCGTCGCTCGCCGAGTCCGATCGCCTCGCCGACCGCTGGCACGGCGCCGCCGGCGGCCGCCTGCGCTACGCGTACGCGCCGCGCTTCGTGCTCTCGTGCACCGACGAGCTCCTCGTCGAGGTCGGGCGCCGCGCCCGCGCGCGCGGCCTCGTCGTCCACACCCACGCGAGCGAGAACAAGGGCGAGATCGCCGCCGTCGAGGCGCGCTACGGCAAGCGCAACCTGCTCGCGCTGCACGACCTCGGGCTCTCCGGCCCGCACGTCTGCGTCGCCCACTGCGTCCACCTCTCCGACGCGGAGATCGCGAGCCTCGCCGAGCGCGGCACCCACGTGCTGCACTGCCCGAGCTCGAACCTCAAGCTGGCGAGCGGCATCGCGTCGATCCCCGAGCTCCTCGATCGCGGCGTCGCGGTCGCGCTCGGCGCCGACGGCGCGCCGTGCAACAACAACCTCGACGGCTTCCTCGAGCTGCGCCTCGCCGCGACGCCGCGATCGAGGAGCTCGGGGA
>JAIOII010000829.1 GCA_019912685.1 Kofleriaceae bacterium | reverse complement strand
AGCCACGGCGGCACGCGCCGGTACCTCGGCTCGGTCCGCGCCGCGGCGAACGCCATCTCCGCGATCGCGTGGCGCGTCACGACGTCGGGCCCTCCGGCATCGACGGCGAGCGCGGGCTCGTCGGACTCGATCGCGGCGAGGCACACGGCCGCGAGATCGTCGTCGCCGATCGGGTTGGTGCGCGCGCTGCCGTCGCCGATCTCGGGGAGGGCGCCGCTCCGCGCCAGGCCGAGGTAGGACGCGGTGACGGCGGAGAAGAAGCCGGTCGGGCGCACGATCGCATGGGGCAGGCCCGAGGCGACGACGCGCTCGACCACGCGCTCGTGCGCGTCGACGTAGGCGAGCCGCCGCATCGCCGGCGTGTGGAACACCGACACGTAGACGACGCGCGGCCGCCCGCCCGCGACGGCCGCGTCGACGAGCGCCGTGTTGAGCGGCGTGTCGACGGCGCCGTAGCCGCGCCAGCCGCGCCCGCGCTCCATCATCACGCTCGCGCCGGCGCACGAGAAGAGCACGTCGGCGCCCTGCGCGAGCTCCACCGCGGCGCGCCCGTCGCGCGCATCGCCGACGACCGGCGTCACGCGGCCGCGCAGGTCGGCGGGGATGCGCGCGGGGTCGCGCGTCAGGAGCCGGACCGTGTGGCCAGCGGTGAGGGCGCGGTCGATCACGCGCCGGCCGAGGGCGCCGGTCCCGCCGGCGACGGCGATCGTGCTCATGCCGCTGTGATGCCCGAGGGCGTGGCCGGTGACGTGTGGTGAAACGTCACAGCCAGCTGCGGAAGCGGAACGCCAGCCACGCCAGGGCCTTGCGCCACCAGGCGAACGATTGCCAGGTCTCGAGCGCGAACGGCGTCGTCGTCTGCTCGTCGATCCGGAACTGCGCCTCCATGCCCGCGCCCACGTCGGCGTCGATGATCTCGACGATGACCTCGAGGTTGTAGCGCCAGCTGCGCGCGTCGAGGTTGTAGCTGCCGATCGTCGACCACATGCCGTCCACCACCGCCGTCTTGGCGTGCATCATCGGCCCCGTCCAGCGCAGGATGCGGATCCCGCGCTGCACGAACCAGCGGTAGATGTAGAGCCCGGCGTACTCGACCGCGCGCACGTCGCTCCGCCCCGGCACGATCACCGCGACCTCGCAGCCACGCGCCGCGGCCCGCGCGAGCGCCCGCCGGAGCGCGCGATCGGGCAGGAAATACGCGTTCTCGATCAGCACCGCGCGGCGCGCGGCGTTGATCGCCGCGAGGTACGCGCGGCGGATCGCCCCGCGCCGCTTGCGCCGCGTGTTGTCGACGACGCGCACCGCGATGTTCGCCGGCAGGTTCGGCCGCTTCTCCGCCCGCTCCGGCGCCGGGTACGGATCGCCGCCCTCGGCGATCCACGTGCGCCGGAAGATGCGCGCCAGGTCGGCGACCACCGGGCCGCGCAGCGCGCAGTGCACGTCGTACCAGCCGCGCCCCCCGGACGAGAGCGGCACGTAGTCGTCGCTCAGGTTGATCCCGCCGGTGAACGCGATCTCGTCGTCGACGACCAGGATCTTCCGGTGATCGCGGTGCGACAGGTTGAAGCGCGCGCGCCACGGCGCGATCGGGTGGTACTCGACGACCTTCACCCCGGCCGCGCGCATGCGATCGACGTGCACGCTGTCGAGCCCGAAGCCGCCGATCGCGTCGAAGATCAGGCGCACGTCGACCCCGGCCTGCGCGCGCTCGATGAGCGCCGACACGAACTTCAGCCCCGACGCGTCGTCCTCGAAGATGTACGTCTCGAGCACGACCGAGCGCTTCGCCGCCGCGATCGCCGCGAGCATCGCCGGGAAGGTCTCGTCGTCGCGCAGGACGGTGACGTCGTTGCCGCGTCGCAGCCGGTACAGGCTGCGCGCGTAGCGCGTGATGGCCGCGAGGAGCGTCGTCGTCGCCGGCGTGTAGTCGGCGCGCGCGGCCTCGGGCTCGCCTCCCGGGCTGGCGCTCATCGGTCTCCGTAACGAACGCCGACCACGGTGTAGGTCGCCGCGCCCTTGGGCCGCTGCACGGTGACCTCGTCGCCGTCGCGCCTGCCGAGGAGCGCGCGCGCCACCGGCGAGTCGACGCTGATCCAGCCGATCTTGGGATCGAACTCGTCGGCCCCGACGATCCGGTACTCGACCTCCTCGCCGTCCTCGTCCTCGAGCTTCACCCAAGCGCCGAACGCGATCCGCCCGGGATCGGCCGGCGGATCCGTCACCACGACGAGCGCCTCGACGCGCCGCGCGAGGAACTCGAGGCGGCGGTCGATCTCGCGCAGGCGCCGCTTGCCGTAGATGTACTCGGCGTTCTCGGAGCGATCGCCCAGGGCCGCCGCGTCGGCGACCTGCTGCGTCACGCGCGGGCGCTCCACGGTCACCAGCCAGTCGAGCTCGTCGCGAAGCTTCTTCGCGCCCGCGGGCGTGATGTACCTGGAGCTCGGCGGTCTCGGCGTGCGGTCGCGCACCGACATCGGACGCAGTGTATGCTGGCGCGCCTCGGGGCTCTACCCGCCACCGCATAGATGACCGACATCCTCCTGATCGTGGCGCTGATGCTCGCCAACGGGCTCTTCGCCGGTGCCGAGATCGCCGTCCTCTCGGTCCGCAAGACGCGGCTCTCGGAGTTCATCCGTCGCAAGGACCCGCGCGCCCTCGCCGTGAAGGCGCTCCGCGATCAGCCCGAGCGCTTCCTCGCCACGGTCCAGATCTGCATCACGCTGGTCGGTACGGCGGCCGCGGCGTTCGGCGGCGCGCAGGTCGCCGGCGTCCTCGCCGCCTGGCTCCGCGAGGCCGGCGTCAGCTATCCCGACCAGGTCGCGCTCGCGCTCGTCATCGGCATCATCGTCTTCCTCGAGCTCGTCGTCGGCGAGCTCGTCCCCAAGTCGCTCGCGCTCCGCTTCTCCGATCGCTACTCGTTCTTCGTCGCGCGCCCCCTCCTCGGCCTCTCGTACCTGATGCGGCCGCTGGTCTGGGCGCTCACCGTCGTGTCGAACGGCGTCCTCAAGCTGTTCGGCGACAAGACCACGTTCACCGAGACGCGGCTCTCGCGCGACGAGCTCCAGGAGCTCGTCGAGGAGGCGGCCAAGACCGGCTCCGTCGATCCGCGCGCCAGCGAGATCGCCTCCCGCGCGCTCGAGTTCGAAGGCGTCAGCGTCGCCGAGGTCATGGTGCCGCGCAACCGCGTGGTCGCGCTCCGCCGCGGCGCCGCCGCCGACGAGGTCCAGCGCGTGATCCTCGAGGAGGGCCACTCGCGCATGCCGGTGTACGAAGGCACGATCGACAACATCGTCGGCTACGTCGTCGCCCGCGACGTCCTCGCGCTGGCGTGGGAGAAGGGGCTCATCGTCCTCGAGGACATCGTGCGCCAGGCGTACGTCGTCACCGAGCGCACCCGCGCCCTCGACCTCCTGCGCGAGATGCAGCGCCGCCGCGTGCAGATGGCGGTCGTCACCGACGAGCACGGCGGCCTCGCCGGCCTCGTCACGATCGAGGATCTGATCGAGGAGCTGGTCGGCGACATCTTCAGCGAGGACGACAAGCCCGACACCATCGTCGTCCGCGAGCCGGAGGGCACGGCCCTGGTCCAGGGGTATGCGCCGGTGCGCAAGGTGAACCGCGAGCTCGATCTCGACCTGCCGGTCGGCGCCGACCGCACCACGATCGCCGGCCTCTGCATGAGCCTGGCCCAGGCCATCCCCCAGGCCGGGGAGCGCCTGACCACCGAGGACGGGACCGTCCTCGAGGTCGTGGAAGCGTCGCCGAGGCGGGTTCGCAAGGTCCGCATCCACCCGGTGGGGCTCCTCGAGCCGCCCGCGCCCGCCGACGGCGCCCCTGCCGACGACGCGGCGGAATGACGCTCGCGGCCGACCTCCACAAGTACCCGACCGCTCCCGGCCAGAGCCTCGGATCCGCTACAATATGGCCGCAGGGATGAGCCAGATCGTCGCGAGAGATTCGGTCTGCGCCGATCATCTGGTCTACGCGTGGCCGTATCAGATCGGCCCGTCGGCCGAGGTGTCGTGCGGCCAGGACGAGGTCGCCGTCGTGTGCCCGGCGTGGGCGGTCGGCGCGAACCTCGGGCCCGGCCGGCACACGTGGACGTCGCCCGATCCGACGAAGCCGACCGCGATCTACTTCGTGCTGACCGGCCCGGTCGAGGTCGCGTTCGACATGATGACCCAGTTCCCGATGCCGGGCTCGGGTCAGATGGTGATGCTGCGCGCGCAGGGCAGCGTGCTCGTGCGCGTCATCGATCCGGCGCTGCTCGTCGCGCAGTTCGTGGGCCTGCCGTTCGATCGCGTGAACGAAGGCCTCATGCGCAGCGTGTCGTCGAGCGTCGAGCGCATGCTCGGCAAGCTCCTGCCGCGCAAGGTGGCGATGGCCGGCACGTCCGCGGCGGTCGCCGACCCGTCGACGTGGCCCGCGCTCG
>JAIOII010000828.1 GCA_019912685.1 Kofleriaceae bacterium | reverse complement strand
GTCATCATGGGCGGCTGGCGCCCGGCGTGGGTCGCGCTCGTGTGCCTGGGCTTCGGCGCCGCCGAGGCGGTGCAGGCGCGGATGCAGAGCGTGGGCACGGGGCTACCGCCCGAGCTGGTGCGGCTCCTGCCGTACGTGCTCGCCCTCGTGCTCCTCGCCGTGGTCGGCAGCCGAAGCCGCGCGCCGTCGGCGCTGGGCCAGCGCCACGAGCCTCGATGATCAGAAGCGCGTGCCGACGCCGACGCGCAGGCCGAGATCCTGGACCGAGTAGGTCGTGGGCTGGGTGTTCTCCATCGTCACGTCGATCGCCGTCGGCGCGGAGAAGTCCATGACCATGTTGTCGAGCGACATGTCCTCGCCCTTGTTGTTGCTCTGGAAGGCCCGGAGCTCGAGGGCGGCGGCGATGAACGCTTGCCGGTAGATCGGCACCTCGTAGCCGAGCGCGGCCTGCAAGCCGTAGCCGAGCTTGTAGCGGTCGGTGCGCGTGCCGGTCCCGGTGATCCCGGCGGGCGCCAGGGCCGCGCCCCAGTCGTACTCGACGGTGGTCTCGAACGGGAAGATGAGGCCCGCGGACGTGTCGGCGCGCAGCCGGCCGGGACCGAGGTCGCGGTAGAGGCGCAGGCCGACCGTCGCGGTCTGGTAACGCACCGCGCCCTGGACGCGATCGATCGCGCCGGTCACGCTGCCCTCGATCGAGGACGACGTCCAGTACTCGTAGGTCCCGATGAGCGCGAGGTCGGGCATGAACAGCCAGCCCGCGCTCGCGCCGCCCTGGAAGCCCGAGAAGAACGGGAACTTGTACTGCCCTGCGGAGCCGTCGGGCAGGTACTCGGTGTCGCCGAGCTGGAGGCCCCAGCCGCCCGTCACCTCCGCGGTGGCGACCGGCGGGCTCGCGCGCTCGCGCTCGACATCGGCGCCCGCGACGGCAGGAAGAGCAACGAATAGACCCGAGATGATCGCTGTGGTCCGCATGTCCCGGCGGCGATGCATCCGCCGCACCAAGCCCGGACCGACATGGTTCCGGGGCCCGCGTCGGTGTGCTCCGCGCACCTTCTGCGGAAACCGGCTCCGTAGTACGATCGCCGTGATGACCTTGCGCGCGTTCCTCTGCTCGCTCGTGGTCCTGGCGGGCTGCGCCAGCGCGAACGTGAACGGTGGCGCCGACGCCACCGAGGACGCGTCCGACACGACCGACGCGGCGGTGGAGATCGACGCGGCGGCCTGCGCGCGCACGCCGTGCGACATCCTCTCGCAGTGCGGCTGCGAGTCGAACGCGACCACGCCGGTCTGCGATCTCGACTTCAACCAGCTGCCCGTCGGCGCCACGAAGTGCCGCGCCAGCACCCTCGACGGCACCGAGACCTCGACATGCAGCGCGACCACCACGTGCGGGCCGCTGCACGTGTGCGTCGGCGGCCGCTGCCGCAAGTACTGCGACGACAACGACGACTGCGCCGGGCCCGGCGGGCTTTGCCTCATCGATCTCACGTACGGCAACCCACCGATGAACATCCCGATGGCGCCGAAGACGTGCACGACCGACTGCAACCCGACGGCCGTGACCAACGCGACCTGCCCGGCGAGCTGGGCGTGTCACATCTATTTCGACGATCCCGATTCGATGACGATGGGCGATGAGCGGTATCTGACCGACTGCGAACCGCAAGGCGGCGGCGGACTTGATGCGGCGTGCACAGGCAATCGCAGCTGCAACGCGGGGCTCGACTGCGTCACCTTCAGTAGCGGCGGCAGCCGGTGTCGACCAACGTGCATCTGCCCGAACGGCAATTGCGCTGGGGGTTCGTGCCCTATGCTCAATTCCGGCAGTTGTCGTGACTACACCACAGCGCCGGTCATCGGCGGCGTGACGTACGGCGCCTGCTACTGACGCGTGCCGGAGCTCAGCCCTTGCGGCCTGCATCGACGTCGGCGGCGACGCCAGCGAGTCGAGCTCCGCGCCGAGCGCGGACGCCTCGGCAGATCCCGTACGCCTCCGCCGGCGCCGTCGTCGAAGCGAGGGCCGTGGTCAGGCGGAACGCCGCCTCGTCGAACGGCCCCTCGGAGCACCGCGATCCCCGCGACGTCCTCCACGCGGCGAGGGCCGCGCGCAGCCGCGCCTCGAACGTGATCGCGGGAGCACCCGCGCTCTCTGCCATGGCGCGGCTGGTCTCGCCCGCGCCGAATCCCATGCCCCGCATCGCGAGCGTGACCTCGCGCTCCAGCTCGACCGCGGCAGCCCGCGTGACCGAGCCCGGCGCGGCGCCGGGGCGCGCTGGGCACTCGTCCGCGTCACGGCTCGTCAGCTCGGGCTCGACGACCGCGCGGATCGTCGCGCCCGCCGCGCCAGCGTGAGCGGTCACCTCGTTCATCGGCTCGGAACCGACCTGCGCCGGCTCCTCGGCATCCACGCAAACGGCGGCCTCGCACCCCGGTACGTCGTCGACACGCCGCACGACCGCATCGCGTCGCCTCCGCCGATCGCGCTTCTCGCGCATGAAGGCCTCACCGAGCTGCCGCTCGGCCTCGAACTGGTTGTGGGCGTGGCACAGGATCCGTGTCCCGTCGACGGTCGGCTTGCCTCCGAGCGCGACCGCCGTCCGGTGATCGAGCTCGAGGAACGCGCGCTCGGAGCACCGCCTGCCGTCGTCGCTGACGAACGTGCACTGCTCGCCGTCCCGCGCGTGCACGGCGCGCCGCACCTCGCGCGGCACGTACCGCGCGTCCGCGTCCTCGTCCCGCGCCTTGGCCGCGCGCGGCCGCTCCGCCTTGCCGAACTTCTCCTTCTCCAGCCCCTCGAGCAACGCATCGAGCGCGCGGTCGATCACCTCGACAAGCTCGCCGCCCGGGTTCCGGTGGCGCAGGAGCGCCTGCGCGCGCACGAGCTTGTCGTGGGTCTCCTGGCCGATCGTGACCCGGAGCGCGTACCGCCCCGGGGCCAGCACCTTCGCGCGCGTCGCCTCTCGCACCGGCGGCGCGGGAGGTGGCCCCGGGGCCAGTTCCCCGGGAGGTGGCCCCGGGGCCGGTTCCGCGGTGCCCCCGGGAGGTGGCCCCAGGGCCAGTTGCCCTGCTGCTTCCGCCGCCTCCGGCTCCCGATCGATCCGCGTGATCGAGGTCGGCAGATCGGGCTTGGGCGCGAGCCGGGCGACCAGCTCCTCGAGCTCGGCCCTGGTGCGATGCGCGGCCGCCGCGAGCACCTCCTCGACGTTCGTCTCCGTCAGGTGCGGCGCGAGCATGACGACGCCGCTCACGTGCATGCGTCCGTCCGCGATCGCCTCGAAGATCAGCGGGAACCGCCGCGCCACCCGTGCGGCGCGGATCCGCTTGAGCGCGGCGTCCTCGGAGAACCCGAGCACCTGCGTCGCGTACACGAACATCGACGAGCACGCCGCAGGCAGAAACAACCTGCGGTGCTCCACCTCGGCGAGGTGCGCGAGCAACGCGGCGGTCGTGTGCCGGTCCGTCGCGACGAGCGCGGCGAGGTCGGCGAGCAACGTGGCATCGGGAACATGACGGAGCGTGAACGCGCGCATGTTTCTCTCTAACACGGGCTTTTTCGAACGCTCAGGATGCCCGTGGCTCGACGAGGAGGCCTCCGGAATCGAAAAACGACCCGAGGTGCCGCGTGATGCGTCTTGCAGCAGCTCATGCGTTCCTGTCGAAGATCTCGACGAGGATCCCGACGACGCGCCTCGCGTGTCTCCGGAACCTGTCAAGCACTCTTTCATCTTCTGTCGTAGCACAGCGAAAATGTCACCCCTCATCGGCACAGCAAAAGTGTCGCTACTCGTCAGCATCTTCCTCATCGTCTGAGACCTGCTGATGCTCTCGTTGCAGTCGCTCACGCTTGCTGAAACCCAGCTCGGTGCGCGAGCCGGGCACAGGGCTCGTCGGGCGCTCCCCTTCGCACCAGGCGATGCATTTCCCGCCGAAGTGGATCCGGTACTGACCGGACAACAGGTGCTTCACGGTCACCGCTTGGCCGGCGTAGTTCCCGTTCGAACGCGGGATGTCGAGCACTCGTCCGCCGACGCGAACGGTGTTGCTCTTCGAGACCTTCTTCACGTACTGCAGCGCGCACAGCTCCAGGAGGAGCACGTGGTCCGTAGGGGCACGACGCCAGGCGGGCTGTGCTTCTGCAGCGGGTAGAGCGAAGAGGCGGTTGTGCTGGGGCAAGTACGCGCGCAGCACCTTGTTGGCCTCTCCGCGTGTCGAAGCGCCGGCCAGGCGCAACTCGGCTACCAGGCGGTCTTGCAGCGTTCCCCATGCCCGTTCGATGCGACCCTTGGCCTGTGGCGATCGCGCGTAGATCACCTCGACGCCGAGATCGTCGAGCGCTCGCTTCACGTGGGTCGGCTCTCGGCGGCCGGCGAGCTCTTCCTCGAGACTCCAGCGTTTGTCGTTGCGGCTCAGGCTTCCGTGCCGGTCGCCGTAGACCGTTTGGGGAATTCCTCTCTCACGGAGGACGTCGCGAAGAACGCGGAGGTAGCCGACGGTGCACTCGCGCTCCGTGAAATGCGCTCCCGGCAGGATCTCGCTCGTCGCATCATCCACGGCCGCCATCAGGCAGAGCACGTCACCGCGCCCCTCGAGCCAATCATGGGTGCTGCCGTCCCACTGGATCATCTGGCCCGCCTGCGGCCGCCGCTCGCGACGTGAGCGATGCTTGGGAGGACGCCGTACGCGAGGCGAGCCCACGCCGGCATCGCGCAGGATCCGCCGCACCGTCTCACGCGGAAGCGTGATGCCCTCGACCGTGTGGAGCTTGTCGGTGAAGTGGTGGTCATTGAAGCCCTCGTACTTCTCGCGCCGAAGCTCGACGACGTGCTGCCGAACCTCATCGGACACCTTGTTCCCAGGCGCACGCCCCGTGTTGCCGTGAACCAAGGCCTCGGCGCCGCCGGTCGATACGCGTTTCAGAATCCGCTGCATCTGTCGCTCGGACCGGCCAAGGCTCGCAGCTGCCTCTGAAACCGTGATCTCGCCGCGCCCGATGCGCTCGATCAGGCTCATCGTCCGCCATTGGCGCTCGCTCATTTTCATCAGCCCTTCCTAGGCCGACTTGAACGACATTTTCACTGTGCTGTTGGTCGGACAAAATCCCTGACCTGCAACAGCACTCTTTCATCTTCCTTCATCTTCGACGTCGAAACGCGCGACTCATCGATCGATCTCCGACGAGCGCATCGCGTTCGCGCCGGGTCGGCACGTCCCGTTCGCGCGCTGTCCGGAACCCGGACATACGATCGCGGCGCTGGGACATCGTCGGCGCCGACGCGAGGCGGTCGCGATCGCGATGGCGAGGGCAAGCGTGAGAGGAGAGGGTGAGGGGAGAGGGTGATCGCGAAGGTGAGGGGAGACGGTGATCGCGAGAGGTGACGAAGAGGCGTTGGCGACGTGCTGAGGAGCGGCGGAAGCGGCGAGCAGCCGACGGCGAGCGGCCCCAGCTGCTGCGTCGCAATCGCAAGCCGTCGCGCGACCGGCGCGCGGTCCGCGCCACGCGTCCTTCGACTCGCCGCTTCGCGGCTCGCTCAGGACGAACGACGCGGCTCGCTCGGGCCGAACGTCGCGGCTCGCTCAGCTCGAACGCGCCAGCGCGTCCATCGCCGCCACCAGCTCCTGCGGCGCCTGCACCAGCTCGATCAGCACGCCCTCGCCGCCCTGCGGCGCGTCGTCGGCGCCGCGCGGGTGGATGAAGCACACGTCGAAGCCCGAGGCGCCCTTGCGGATGCCGCCGGGCGTGAAGCGCACGCCCTTGCCCGCGAGCCACGCGACCGCCGCCGGCAGATCGTCGATCCACAGGCCGAGGTGGTTGAGCGGCGGCACGTGCACCTTGGGGCTCTTCTCGGGATCGATCGGCTCCATCAGATCGATCTCGACCTTCGCCGCGCCCGCGCCGCACACGAGGATGTCCTCGTCGACGTTCTCGCGCTCGCTGCGGAACGTGCCGGTCACCGGCAAGCCGAACAGGTCGACCCACAGCCGGCGCAGGCCGGCCTTCGACGGGCCGCCGAGCGCGAGCTGCTGCACGCCGAGGACGCGGAAGGGACGGTCGCTCGCGCCTGCGCCCGCCGCGGCGCTCGCCTCACTTGCCACGGTACGCCGCCTTGACCTCGTCGACGGTCTTGAGCCCCGGCTTCGGCGCGTTGACCAGGATCGCCATGTTGCCGTTCGGATGCTTGTTGTCGCGCATGAGCTGGTGGCACTCGCCGGTGCCCGCGAAGCCGAACGTGCGCGACAGGCACGGATCGACCTTGCCCTCGATCACGAGGTTGTTGATGCCGGCGCACTGCTCGTCGTTGGCGAAGTGCGAGCCCTGGAACCGCTTCTGCCGCATCCAGTGGTAGCGGAGGTCGAGCGTCGCGTTGTAGCCGGTCGTGCCGGCGCAGATGACGACCATGCCGCCGGTCT
Source organism: Kofleriaceae bacterium (assembly GCA_019912685.1). Lineage (GTDB taxonomy): Bacteria > Myxococcota_A > Polyangia > Haliangiales > Haliangiaceae > UBA2376. The sequence continues at coordinate 6,745 of JAIOII010000828.1, read as the reverse complement.
CGCACATCATCCCGGAGGTCGGCACCGTCGTCTCGCCTGGGTGCTCGAACACGATCACCGGGTTGCGCTTCTCGCCGAGCGCCTCCCAGAACGCCGCGCCGAACGCGCGCGCGCCCTTGAGCCACACGCCGTAGTCGAGCTCGTTGGTCCAGCTCGGCAGCTTGCCCCAGTGATCGAACTTCCGGCGATCGATCGCGCCGGCGGCGCCGAGCTTCTTGCAGTACTCGGCCTTGTCCTCGCCCGACACGACGGCCACGGCGCGGCCGCCGGCCGCCTTGATGATCTGGATCGCCATGCAGCCGAGGCCGCCGGCGCCGCCCCACACGAGCACGGGGTCGCCGGGGCCGACGACGTTGGGCGGCCACCCGTGCAGCATGCGGTACGCGGTGGCGCCGACCAGCATGTACGCCGCGGCCTCCTCCCACGTCAGGTGCTTCGGCTTGGGCAGGCACTGGTGGTCCTGCACCTTCGTGTACTGCGCGAAGCTGCCCCAGTTCGACTCGTAGCCCCAGATGATCTGCGACGGGGCGAACATCGGATCCTTGCCGCTCGTCACCCACGGATCGTCGGGGTTCCACATGCCGCAGTGCACGACGACCTCGTCGCCGACCTTCACGTTGGTGACGTCCTTGCCCACCTTCCACACGATGCCCGAGGCGTCGGAGCCGCCGATGTGGAACGCCTCCTTCTCGCCCTTCTTCTGCCGCGCCTTGATCACGTCGATGGGGATGCCCATCGCGGCCCACACGTTGTTGTAGTTGACGCCGGCGGCCATCACGTACACGAGGACGTCGCGCGGCCCGATCTCGGGGACCGGCACGGTCTCCTGCTTGAACGCGTCGATCGGCTCACCGAACCGCTCGGGGCGGATGAGCTGCGCGAGCATCTGCGGCGGCACGTGGCCGAGCTCGGGCATCTCACCGAGCTCGAAGACATCCTTGGTCACGGGGGTCGCGGTGGTCACGGCGTTCCTTTCTTGCCCGGCGGAGCGACGATCGAGCGATCGGCCTCGACCAGCGGGCTGAAGAAGTTGTCCTTCTTCACGTTCTCGTCGACGGTCATGGCGAACTTGAAGCTGGGAGCGGCGCGCTGACTGCAGTCGGTGCGCTCGCAGAAGCGGCAGGTGAGGCCGACCGGCACGGCGGCGCGGTCGCCGGCGCGAGCGACGTCATCGGCGTAGACCATGTGGCGCGCGTTGTCGGCGGTGGTGCCGAGGCCGATCGAGTAGTTCACGCCGCGCACGAGCGAGCCGGCGGCGGGCTGCGAGATCACGCGGGCGAAGCAGAAGTACGTGTCGCCGTCGGGCATCTGCGAGTACTGCTTGGTGATGAGCGCCGGCGTCATGAACGCCGCGTGCACCGCCCACTTCGGGCACGAGCCGTGGCCGTGCGGGAAGCGCAGCCCCGACGCCGAGTAGCGCTTGCTGATGTTGCCGGCGACGTCGACGCGCAGGAAGTGGAGCGGCAGGCCGGGCCGGCGCGGATCGCCGAGGTTGCACATGCGGTGCGCGACCGCCTCCCACGACGAGCCGAACAGCGCGACGAGCTTGGCGACGTCGTAGCGCGTGCGCTGCACCTCGGTGAAGAACTCGCCGTAGGGGAGGAGCAGCGCGCCCGCGAAGTAGTTGGCGAGGTGGATCCGGATGAGGAGCGGCGTCTCGCCGTGGCGCGGGGTGAGCGCCGCGGTGAGGCGCTCGGCCAGGCCGCCGCGCGCGAGCACCTCGAGGCCGATGACGTGCGCGAGCTGGAACTTGAGGGCCTGGTCGGAGAGGTCGGTCGAGAGGCGCAGCGTGCGCGCCTGGGGATCGAACGCGCGCACGACCGACGACGAGCCGTGCGGCGGCGCGAGCGTGACCGCGATGCCGAACTGATCGCCGAGCGCGGCGGCGAGCGCCTCGGCCGGGAAGCGGCGGGGCAGGGCGGCGCGGGTGCGGACCTCGTCGGCGGCGGCCTCGAGCTCGGGGAAGTAGTTCTTGTGGGCCTCGAGGAAGTCGGTGACCTCGTCGCCGGGCGCGTAGCCCATCGGCGGCAGGACGCCGGCCTCGAGCTTGGTGAGCGCGACGTCGAGCTGCGCGCGCGCGTTCTTGTAGAGGTGGAAGAGCGCGGCGATGGTGGTGGCGACGCGCGGCTCGGCGCGCATGCGGGCGAGGTCGGCCTCGTCGAGGGCGAGGGTGTCGGCCAGCGGGTCGTCCAGGAGGTGGGCGAGCGCGTCCTCGGGGCGTGCCCCGGAGGCCTCGGCCATGAACTGCTCGAGGTCGGCGCCGAGCAGCTCGAGCGCGCGCAGGAGCAGCGGGAACTGCATCGTGCGCCGGCCCTTCTCGAGCAGGTTCAGGTACGCCGGCGAGATGGCGAGCTGGCGCGCCAGATCGGCCTGGGACAGGTCGCGGGCCAGCCGGAGCTGGCGAAGACGCTGGCCGATGGTCGAGGAATCCATGTGCCGGGACCTGAGCGATGCTGCGCCGCGTTGTGAACGCGTAACTAACTGCTACCATGAGGGAACCTGGGTTGACAACGCTCTTGTGAAGTGAGTGTCGTTCCGGGAGTAAACGCCGGGATCCGGGTACGTTCGTACCTGTCGGGTGATTGCCGGTCTTTGCGTACCCGGGAGAGGCCCCGGGTGCGTTACAGAGGCCCGTGCGCTTCCTTCGCCTCTCGTTCCTCTGCCTGGCGACGCTGGCCGCCTGCACCCCCGACGACCCCGACTTCGCCGACGCCGCGGTCGACGCCGTGCCGGATGTGCCCGTCGACCTGACGGCCCCGGAGACGACCCTCACGGCGACCCCTGCGGTCCTGACCAACGTCGCCGCGACGAGCTTCGAGTTCACGTCGAACCAGCCGGACGCGACGTTCCGCTGCAGCCTCGACGGCTCGCCGGCGGCCCTGTGCGCGTCGCCGTACACGATGGTCGCGACCGAGGGCGAGCACACGTTCACCGTGTTCGCGGTGAGCGCGGCCGAGATCGCCGACGAGACGCCGGCGGAGCACGCGTGGCGCGTCGATCTGACGCCGCCGGAGACGACGATCACGATGGGCCCGGCCGCGCTCGACAACAGCGTGGCGACCGAGATCGCGTTCGAGGCGAGCGAGCCGGCCACGTTCGCGTGCGCGCGCGACGGCGGCGCCGAGGCGCCGTGCACGTCGGCGTTCATGGTCGACGGGCTCGCCGACGGCGACCACGTGGTCACGGTGCGCGCGACCGACGAGGCCGGCAACGTCGAGCCCGATCCGGCGACGCATGCGTGGACGGTGGACACGACCGCGCCCGACACCGTGATCGACAGCGGGCCGACGGGCTTCGTGGCGTCGGCGGCGGCGCAGCTCACGTTCTCGTCGCCCAACGCCGGCGCGGGCGCGGTGTTCGAGTGCGCCCTCGACGGCGGCGCGTTCGCGACGTGCGCGTCGCCGCGCAACCTGAGCGGGCTGTCCCAGGGGATGCACACGTTCCAGGTGCGCGTGCGCGACGCGGTCGGGAACCTCGACCCGACGCCGGCGCAGCGGCAGTGGACGGTCGATACGATCGCGCCGACCGCGACGGTCACGGCCGGGCCGAGCGGGCCGACCAGCGACAGCACGCCGACCTTCTCGTTCACCACCGCCGGCGCCCCGACCGTGACCGAGTGCCGCGTGGGCACCGGCGCGTTCGCGCCGTGCAGCGCGACGTTCACGCCGGCGGCCCTGGCCGACGGCGCGCACACCTTCGAGGTGCGCGTGCGCGACGCGGCCGGCAACACCGGCAACGCGACCCGCGCGTTCACCGTCGACACCGTGGCGCCGACGGTGACGATCACGGGCGGTCCGAGCGGGCCGACCGGGGACAGCACGCCGACGTTCACGTTCACGACCGGCGGCTCGCCGGCGTCGATCACGTGCGCGGTGGGCGGGCAGAGCGGGGCGTGCACGACGTCGTTCACGCCGAGCGCGCTCCCCGACGGCAGCTACACGTTCACGGTGACGGCGACCGACGCGGCGGGGAACACGGGGATGGCGTCGCGCGCCTTCGCGGTCGACACCGGCGCGCCGACGGTGACGATCACGGGCGGGCCGACCGGGCCGACCAGCGACGCGACGCCGACGTTCACCTTCACGACGTCGGGCAGCCCGGCGACGACGACGTGCGCGGTCGGCGGCCAGTCGGGCGCGTGCACGACGAGCTTCACGCCGACGGCGCTCGGTGACGGCAGCTACACGTTCACGGTGACGGTCGCGGACGCGGCGGGCAACATGGGACAGGCGACGCGCACGTTCACCGTCGACACGGTCGCGCCCACGGCGACGATCACGTCGGGACCGAACGGGCCGACCAACGACACGACGCCGACCTTCGGCTTCACGACGGCGGGCTCGCCGGCGACGATCACCTGCTCGGTGGGCGCCCAGTCGGGGGCGTGCACGACGACGTACACGCCGACGGCGCTGGGCAACGGCAGCTTCACGTTCACGGTGACCGTGACGGACGCGGCGGGCAACACCGGCACGGCGACGCGGGCGTTCTCGGTCGACACGGTGGCGCCCACGGCGACGATCACCTCGGGGCCGACCGGACCGACCAGCGACAACACGCCGACCTTCGGCTTCACGACGGCGGGCTCGCCGACCACGATCGTCTGCTCGGTCGGAGCGCAGAGCGGCGGGTGCTCGACGAGCTTCACGCCCACGGCGCTCGGCGACGGCAGCTACACGTTCACGGTGACGGTGACGGACGCGGCGGGCAACATCGGCACGGCGACGCGGGCGTTCTCGGTCGACACGATGGCGCCGACGGTCTCGATCAGCACCGGCCCGAGCGGCCCGACGAACGACAGCACGCCGACCTTCACGTTCACCGTCGGCGGGTCGCCGACCACCCGGACCTGCTCGGTCGGGTCGCAGAGCGGCGCGTGCACGACGTCGTACACGCCCGCGACGGCGCTGACCGACGGTGGCTACACGTTCACGGTGACCGTGACGGACGCCGCGGGGAACACCGGTACGGCGACGCGTTCGTTCTCGGTCGACACGGTCGCGCCGACGGCGAACATCACCTCGGGGCCCACCGGGCCGACCAACGACAACACGCCGACCTTCGGCTTCACGACGGCGGGCTCGCCGACGACGATCACCTGCTCGGTCGGCACGCAGAGCGGAGCGTGCACGACGACGTACACGCCGCCGACGGCGCTGACCGACGGCAGCTACACCTTCACCGTGACGGTGACGGATGCGGCCGGCAACACGGGCACCGCGACGCGCGCGTTCTCGGTCGACCGGGTGGCGCCGACGGTCTCGATCACCGGCGGCCCCACGGGCCCGACGAACGACCGCACGCCGACCTTCACCTTCACCACCGGCGGCTCGCCGACCCAGACGACCTGCACCGTGGGCACCCAGAGCGCGTCGTGCAGCGGCAGCTTCACCGCGGCCACGCTCTCCGACGGCAGCTACACCTTCCGGGTCACGGTGACGGACGCGGCGGGCAACAGCGCGTTCGCGACGCGCTCGTTCTCGGTCGACACCGTCGGGCCGACGGTGTCGATCACCGGCGGCCCCACGCAGACCGTGTACAGCACGACGACGACGTTCCGCGCGACGGCCAGCGGTCACACGGTGGTCGAGTGCCGGAACTACCCGCAGGGTCAGCCGGGAGGCTCCTACTTCCCGTGCACGATCCCGAGCTTCACGTACGCCGTGCAGTTCCCCGTGTACCCGCCGAACACGATCGCCAACTGGACGTTCCAGATGCGCGTGCGCGACGCCGCCGGGAACACCGCCAGCTCGTACTGGAACTACTCGACCGGCATCATCATCTGACGCGGCGTCACGCGCGCAGCGAGTCGTCGCCAGCGTCGTCGCCGGCGGCGTAGAGCGCCTCGATCTCCTGCGCGTACTTCTGCGCGATCGGCTTGCGGCGCAGCTTCATCGTCGGCGTGAGCTCGTCGCCGCCGGGGAGCCACTCGTTCGCCAGGAGCGCATAGCGCTTGATCTGCTCGACGCGCGAGAGGTGCGCGTTGGCCGCGGCGATCGCGCGGTCGAGCTCGGCCGGCACGTCGTCCGGGCCGTGGGACTTGAGGAACGCGGCGTGGCCGTCGGGGTCGAGCACCAGGAGCGCGACGTTGTAGGGCCGCCCGTCGCCGATCACGACGGCCTGGCCGATGAGCGGGCTCGACGTCTTGATGCGCGCCTCGATGTTCGCCGGCGACATGTTCTTGCCGGCGGCGTTGATGATGAGCTCCTTCTTGCGATCGACGATGCGCAGGAAGCCCTCGGCGTCGAGCTCGCCGATGTCGCCGGTGTGGAGCCAGCCGTCCGCGTCGACGGTCTCGGCCGTCTGCTGCGGCAGGTTGCGGTAGCCCTTCATGACGATCGGGCCGCGCACGAGCACCTCGCCGTCGTCGGCGATGCGCACCTCGACGCCGGGCATCGCCTTGCCGACGCTGCCGATCTTGATGCGGCCCGGCGGCATCGCCGTCGCCACGCACGAGAGCTCGGACATGCCCCACACCTCGGCGATCGGCATGCCGAGCGCGTGGAAGAACTCGAGCACCTCGCGCGGCGTCGGCGCCGCGCCGACGAAGAACCCGCGCGCCTGGTCCAGGCCCAGCGCCGCGCGCAGCGGCGCGAACATCATCTGCTCGGCGCGCGGGTTCTTCGTCGGCGCGGCGCCGACGCCGCGCGAGGTGCTCGAGTTCTTCCACGCGCTCGGCATGCCGATCGCCGAGGTGTGGGGCATGTCCGAGCTCTCGTGCGTGGCGACGGCGATGCCGCCGGGC
>JAIOII010000827.1 GCA_019912685.1 Kofleriaceae bacterium | reverse complement strand
TCCTGGCGCGCCCCGACGTGGCGCATGCCGTCGGGCGCCGGCTGCACGAGCAGCTCGTACGCGGTGACGAGCTTGCCGAGCCCCGGCGCGCCCGGCGTGATCGGCTCGCCGCGCAGGATCGCGAGGCCCTCGGGGCACACGGCGTTCAGGCGCCGGACCACCTCGTCGGCGGCGAGCGGCGCGCCGTCGACGTGCTCGAGAGCGACGTCGAGCACCTCGGCGAAGCTGGGCACGCCCAGCGACAGCGCCGGCCCGAACGTCATGCGCGGCTTGGGCGAGAAGCCGCGCGTCAGGCAGAGCGGCAGCTGGGCGCGGCGGAAGCTGCGCGCGAGCAGCCGCCCGATGTCGAGGTGGCCGAGGAACGCCGTCCGCCCGAGCTTGGTGTAGTGCAGGCGGTAGGTCGCGAACGGCGCGTCGGAGCCGACGTGGCCGGCCAGCCGCACCCGCTCGGCGCGCCGCGCCTGGCGCCCGGTCGGCTCGATCGCCTCTGGCGCCTCCCGCACCCGCCGGGCCCGCGCCTCCGTCGCTCCCAGCGTGCGCAGCGCGACCAGCCGGTCGCCGCGCATCTTGGTCAGGTCGCACGCGACGCCGCAGTCGTAACAGACGAGGCGACGCCGGTCGGGCTCGGCCTCGGCGAGGTTCGTGTGGTGCACGAGCATGCCAGCGACCTTGCCGCACGGCGGCGACGACCGGCTCTTGAGCGCCTTCCGGTACTCCTGGAGCAGGAAGCCGTCCTCGAGCCCGACGTCGATGTGGTCCCACGGCAGCCGCGCCGTCACCGGGCGCGTGCCGAGGTACGCCGCGACGTCGACGCCGCCGTCGACGAACACCGCGTGCCAGCGATCCTCGTCGAACGCTTCCTCCCAGCCGTCGAAGCGCGCGCCGCGGCGCCACGCCTCCTCGATCACCGGCGCGAGCCGGCGGTCGCCGCGCGAGAGCACGCCCTCGACCCAGGAGATGCCGCTGTCGTGGTACTTGAGCCGCAGGTTGCGCTCGCGCACGGTGGCGCGCAGGAGCCGTTGCTTGCGCTGGATCTCGCCGAGCGGATCCTGCGCGCACCACTGCAGCGGCGTGTGCGGCTTGGGCACGTGCGACGAGACGCTCACCGTGACCTCGGCCTGCCCGCCGAGCGCCTTCTTCCCGACGGCGAGCATGCGCTGGCCGGTCTCGACGATGCCGCGGACGTCCTCGTCCTCCTCCGTCGGCAGGCCGATCATGAAGTAGAGCTTCACGCGGTGCCAGCCGCGCTCGAACACCTTGCGCGCGCTCTCCTCGATGTGCGCTTCCGTGATGTTCTTGTTGACCACGTCGCGCATGCGCTGCGTGCCGGCCTCGGGCGCGAACGTGAGGCCGGCGATCCGCGTCTCGGCGAGCTCGTCGAGGATCTCGTCGCCCAGGCCATACGCGCGCAGGCTCGCGACCGACATCGACACGCCGCGCCGCTTGAGCTCGCGCGAGAGCTGGGTGACGAGCGGCGAGATGCTGGAGAAGTCCGCGGTCGACAGGCACGTGAGCCCGGTCTCCTCGTAGCCCGCCTTCTCGACGCCGCCGAGCACGCTCGCCACGATGCTCTCGGGGCTGCGCTCGCGCACCGGGCGGTAGATCATGCCGGCCTGGCAGAAGCGGCAGCCCTCGGTGCAGCCGCGCGCGATCTCGACCGCCGCGCGCTCGAACACCGCCTCGGCGTACGGCACCGGCGCGTCGGTCGGGAACGGATACGCGTCGAGGTCGGCGACCATCGCGCGGCGCACGCGCCGCGGCGCGCGCGGATCGCGCGGCTCGCCGACGACGACCATGCCGGTCGCCTCGTCGACGGCCGTGTCGTAGAGCGCGGGCACGTACAGCGGGAACGTGGCCGCCAGCTCGGCGAGCGCGTCCTCCCGCGTCCGCTCGCCGCGGGCGATCGCCTTCCGCAGCTCGGCCCAGGCGAGCACGAGCGCGGGCAGCACCTCCTCGCCCTCGCCGATGAACACGGCGTCGAAGAACGGCGCCATCGGCTCGAGGTGCGACGCGACCGGCCCGCCGGCGAGCACGAGCGCCGCGTCCGGCGCGCGCTCGGCCGCGTGCAGCGGCACGCCGCCGAGGTCGAGCATCGTGAGCACGTTCGTGTACGTGAGCTCGTACTGCAGCGACACGCCGATGACGTCGAACCCGGCGAGCGGGGTCTGCGACTCGAGGGACACGAGCGGCAGCCCGCGCGCGCGCAGCTCGGCCTCCATGTCGAGCCACGGCGTGAACGCGCGCTCGCACGCGATGCGCGGGTGCTTGTTGAGCAGGCTGTAGAGGATCTTCGTCCCGAGGTGGGACATGCCGATGTCGTAGACGTCGGGGAACGCGAGCACGACGCGCGCGTCGACGGACGCCGGGTCCTTGTGCACCGACTGGTACTCGCCGCCCAGGTAGCGGGCGGGCTTGGTGACGCGGTCGACGAAGTCGGCGTAGAGGTGGCGCATGGCGGCGGCCCGGTGGACCTGAACCTGTAGCCCATCTCGCGCGCCGGCGCTAGGCTCGGCGCATGCCGCGGCTCAGCCTCTGGATCCTCCCCCTCGCCCTCGTCGCCTGCAACAAGAAGGAAGCGCCGCCCGTCGTCTACGGTCCGACCGCCGCCGCCGAGGATCCGGCGAACCTGCCCGCGGCCGGCCTTGCGCCGCCGCCCGTCGAGGTCGGCGGTAAGCTGGCCGCCATGTGGAACACCCCCGTCAACACGCTCCAGGGCCAGCCGACCACGCTCGGCGCCTACAAGGGCAAGGCGATCCTCGTCGTGAACGTCGCGAGCAAGTGCGGCCTCACGCCCCAGTACACCGCCCTCGAGGCGCTGCAGAAGAAGTACGCCGCGAAGGGCTTCTCGGTCGTCGGCTTCCCGTGCAACCAGTTCGCCGGCCAGGAGCCGGGCTCCGCCGAGGAGATCCAGGAGTTCTGCTCGGCGACCTACGGCGTGACCTTCCCGCTCATGGAGAAGGTCGACGTGAACGGCGACAACCGTCACCCGATCTACCAGGAGCTCACCGCGATCCCCGACGCGTCGGGCCACACCGGCGACATCCGCTGGAACTTCGAGAAGTTCGTGATCAGCGCCGACGGCGACAAGATCACGCGCTTCTCGCCGAAGACGACGCCCGACGATCCGTCGGTGATCGCCGCGATCGAGTCGGGTCTGCCGAGGTGACGCCGTAGCCGTAGCCGGAGCGCCCGGAGCAGCCGGAGCGCCCGGCTCAGGCGAGGATCGCGAAGACCTGCTGGTTGAGCGCGACCAGCACGTCGTCCTGCCAGAGCTCGCGGATCTCGACGGAGAAGCCGTCGGCGGCGCCGTCGAGGTGGGCGCGGTACGCGAACGGCGCGCCCGGATCGAGCGTCGCCGGGTCGGCGAGGAGCTCGGCGGTGAAGGTGAGCGTGGCCATCGGGCGGGGCGTGCGCTCGC
>JAIOII010000826.1 GCA_019912685.1 Kofleriaceae bacterium | reverse complement strand
AGGCGCCGCCGACTCTGCGGCTGCCGCGCACGGCCGCGCCGCTCGCGTACCGCGCGACGATCCACGCCGACCCCGCGCAGGCGACCTTCTCGGGCGCGATCGAGATCGACGTGCGCCTCGCGGCGCCGACCGCGACGATCTGGATGCACGGCTACCAGCTCGACGTCGACGAGGCGATCGCGCGCCGGGGCGACGAGCGCATCGCGCTCGCGGCGAAGCCGCACGGCGAGGACCTCCTCGCGTTCACCGCGCCGCGCGTCCTCACCGGTGACTGGACGCTCGCGATCCGCTATCGCGGCAAGCAGGAGCCGAGCGCGACCACCGGCCTCTTCCGCCAGGAGGACGATGGCAACTGGTACGCGTTCACGCAGCTCGAGGCGGTGTACGCGCGCCGCGTCTTCCCGTCGTTCGACGAGCCCGACCGCAAGACGCCGTGGACCCTCACGCTCGAGGTGCCCGCCGGCCTCACCGCCGTGTCCAACACGCTCGCGCTCGGCGAGGAGCCGCTCGCCGACGGCTGGAAGCGAGTGCGCTTCGCGCAGACCAAGCCCCTGCCGTCCTACCTCGTCGCCTTCGCGATCGGCCCGTTCGAGATCGTCCCCGCCGGCGCGAGCCGCGCCGGCGTGCCCATCCGCATCCTGACGCCGAAGGGCAAGGCGACGCACGCCGCGCTCGCCGTCGAGGTCGTGCCGAAGGCGCTCGCGCTGCTCGAGGACTACTTCGCCATCCCGTACCCGTACGACAAGCTCGACTTCGTCCCCATCCCGCTCACCGTCGGCTTCGGCTGCATGGAGAACGTCGGGATGGTGACGTGCATCTCGCGCGCGATGCTGTTCGATCCGGCGTCGCCCTCGCCCTACGACCGCCGCTCGATCGCCGGCGCCGCCGCGCACGAGCTCGCGCACATGTGGTTCGGCAACCTCGTCACGCTCGCGTGGTGGGACGACATCTGGCTGAACGAAGGCCTGACCACGTGGCTCCAGAACCGCATCATCCACGCGATCGATCCGCGCCCCGACGACGGCTTCGGCGCCGTCGACAGCCACAGCTACGCGCTCGCCGCCGACAGCCTCGCCACCGCGCGCGCCGTGCGTCAGCCGATCGCCAGCGCCGCCGACATCCTCAACGTCTTCGACGGCGTGAGCTACGGCAAGGCCGGCGCCGTCATGACGATGTTCGAGCGCTGGGTCGGCCCCGAGGCGTTCCAGCGCGGCGTCCGCGCGTACCTGACGAAGCACGCGCACGGCAACGCCACGACCGCCGACTTCATCGCCGCGATGAGCGAGGGCACCGGCCGCGACGTGGCCGGCATGTCGACGTTCCTCGATCAGCCCGGCGCGCCGCTCCTCGCCGTCGACCTGCGCTGCGACGCCGGCAAGCCGCCCGTCGTCACCCTCGCGCAGTCGCGCTACCTGCCGCCGGGCGCGGCGGCGCCGCCCGCGCCGAGCGCGCCGTGGCAGATCCCGCTCTGCATCGCGCACGACCAGGACGGCGCGCGCGGCGAGACCTGCGCCGTCGTCACCGGCGCCACCGCGGAGGTGCCGCTCGACGCGACCGCGTGCCCGAAGTGGCTCTGGCCGAACGCCGGCGGCACCGGGCACTACCACGTCAGCATGCCGCCGGCCCTCGTCGACGCGGCGACCGGTTACGGCTGGTCGCGGCTCACGCCCGTCGAGCGCATCGCGATGACCGGGGACCTCGGTCCGATGATCGAGGCCGGCCAGCTCGACGTCACGGCGGGCCTCGCCCTCGTGCCCCGCCTCCTGCGCGAGGGCAACCGCGCCGCCGTCGAGCGCGCGACCGCGCTCGCGTCGGTGCGCCGCCTCGTGCCCGAGGCGCGCATGGCCGCCTACGATCGCTGGCTCCTGAAGATGTTCGGC
>JAIOII010000825.1 GCA_019912685.1 Kofleriaceae bacterium | reverse complement strand
GGCTGGCGGCGCTCGTGGTCGGCGACTCGATCGCCGGGCGCGCCTGCTTCGCCGACGAGGACCTGCGCGCGGTGCTCGACGATCGCGTCGAGGTCGTCGCGTGGGCGTGGCAGGAGCGGCAGAAGCTCGGACCCGAGCGCCATCTCTTCGGAGATCGGCCCAAGCGCGAGCACATCGTCGTGCTCCACCGCGCGCGATGATCCAGGGCGACCTCTTCGGCACCGAACCCAGGGGAACCGTCCGTCCCGCCCCCGTCGACGACGAGCTCCGCGCCGTCGGCGCGCGGCTGCCCGCCGGCGTCTACCTCGGCACGTCGTCGTGGTCGTTCCCGGGCTGGGCCGGGATCGTCTACGGCGATACGCACGGCGAGCAGCTCCTCGCACGCCAGGGTCTGCCGGCGTACGCCGCGCACCCGCTCTTCGCCACGGTCGGCCTCGATCGCACGTTCTACAACCCGGTCTCCGTCGAGGTCATGGCCGGCTACGCGGCGTCGGTGCCCGCGCGCTTCCGCTTCCTGGTGAAGGCGCACGAGGCGCTCACGCTCGCGCGCTATCCGTCGCACGCGCGCTACGGCGCGCAGCGCGGGCAGCCGAACCCGCTCTACCTCGACGTCGCGTGGGCGCGCGATCAGGTGATCGCGCCGTTCGTCGACGGCCTGCGCGACAAGGGCGGCGTGCTCCTGTTCCAGATGTCGCCGCAGCCCGCCGAGCTCCTCGCCGGCGCGGGCCCGCGCGAGAAGGCGCCGGGCCGGCGCTTCGCCGAGCGCCTCTATCGCTTCCTCCGCGATCTGCCGAAGGGGCCACGCTACGCTGTCGAGATTCGAACCGCCGAGCTCCTCACGCCCGATCTGGCAGGTTGCCTGCGCGCGGCGGGCGTCGCACCGTGCTTCGCGTCGATGCCCGGACTCCCGCCTGTCGACGTGCAAGCCGGCCTGATCGGTGACGCCGGCGCGCCCGCGTTCGTCGCGCGCTGGCTCCTCGCGCACCACCGCGACTACGACGGCGCGCGCGCGGCGTACGAGCCGTTCGACCGCCTCGTCGAGCCCGACCGCACCGTGCGCGACGCGCTCGTCGAGCTGATCGCGCGCGCGCTCGCCGCCGGCCAGCCCGCGTTCGTGATCGTGAACAACAAGGCCGAGGGCAGCTCGCCGCTCTCGGTCGCCGCGCTGGCCCGCGCGCTCGTCGAGGCGCCGTCGGACGGCGGGGGAGGCCGCGCATGAGCGCGGTGTCCGACCTCGCCGCGCAGCGCAAGAAGGACGCGAAGGACGCGGCGGTGTACGTCGCCGCGCGCTCGCTGGCCGGGATGCTGCTCCTGGTCACCTACGTCATCGCGCTCCACAAGTACTCGGAGATCGAGTTCCGCTACGTCGCCGCCGTCCTGCTCGTGTACGAGACGGCGATCGCGCTCGGCTCGCTCGGCCTCCCCGACGCGGTCTTCTACTTCATCGGCAAGACGCCCGAGCGCGCCGCCGCCATCGTGCGGCAGGTCTCGACCCTGCTCCTCGGCGCCGCGATCCCGGTGACGCTCGTCGGCGCGATCGCCGCGGTCGTCATGTCCGACGCGGAGGTCGACCTCGTCGCCGCCATCCCGTGGCTCGCGCTCGTCATCCTCATCGAGCTGCCGACGCAGCCGGCGGTGAATCAGCTCATCGCGCACGGCTACGCCGGCACGGCGTCGGCCCTCTACTTCGCCTTCGCGGCCCTGCGCACCGGCGCCGCCGTCGCGCCGCTCGTCCTGCCGGTCTCGGTCACGATCATCCCGGTCGCGATGGCGGTGCTAGGCATCTCGCGCCTCGCCGCCCACCTCGCGATCCTGTGGAAGCTCTACCCGCTCGCGCCCGCCGAGAAGTGGTTCGACAAGCTGCAGATGAAGACGATCTTGCTCTGGGCGATCCCCGCCGGGCTCGCGGCCACCGTCGGCAAGATCAACCCGCAGGTCGACAAGTACACCGTCAAGCTCATGCTCGGCGGCGAGGTCTTCTCGCACTACACGGCGGCGGCGCTCGAGATCCCGCTCGTCACCATGATCCCGTACGCGATCGGCGCCGTGATGCAGGTGCGCTACGTGCGGCTGTTCGCGCAGGGCAACCTCGTCGAGCTGCGCTCGCTCTGGTACTCGAACGTCGAGAAGACGATCGCGGTGGTGCTGCCGCTCGCGGTGCTGCTCATCGTCACCGGCCCCGAGGTCGTGCTCCTGCTCGCGAGCGAGAAGCACGCGGCGGGCGCGACGGTGCCGTTCCAGATCTTCACGGTGGTGCTGCTCCACCGCGTCGCGGCGTACGGCCCGATGCTGCAGGCGACCAACCAGACGCCGGTCCTCGTCAAGACGAGCCTCCTCATCCTCGGCTCCAACCTGATCCTGACCGTCCCGTGCGTGCTCCTGTTCGGCGCGTACGGCGCGGCGATCGCGACGGTGGTGGCCAACGTGCCGGCGTGGCTGGTGACGCTCGATCGCATCGGCAACGCGATGGGCGGCGGCACGAGCATCGCGCTGCCGTGGCGCTTCTACCTGCGCGGCCTGCTGGTGACCGGCGGGCTCGGCCTCGGCCTGTGGCTCGCGCGGCCGTACCTGCACGGCATGAGCACGGCGGCGCGTCTCGGCGCGATGTCGGGGATCTACATCGGCGCGTACCTCGTGGTCGGGCGGCTGACGCGCGTGCTGACGGCGGCCGACCTGGTGCAGCTGCGGCGCTGGGTGACCTTCGGAGTCTGGAAATGAGCGGAGCCGACCGGAGCATCACGTCGTCGACGCGCCTGGCCGCCGTGCTCGGCTGGCCGGTCGCGCACTCGAAGAGCCCCGCGCTCCACAACGCCGCGTTCGCGGCGGCCGGCGTCGACGCCGTGTACGTCGCGCTGGCGGTGCCGCCCGCCGAGCTCGCGACGGT
>JAIOII010000824.1 GCA_019912685.1 Kofleriaceae bacterium | reverse complement strand
GTTCCGGCCACGGCGGCGACGGCGAGGAGCCCGGCGAGGAGCGCGCGCACCGGGCGACCTTACTCGGACTCGGCCTCGCCGGCGCGCTGCTCGCCGCCTGCGCCGATCCCGTCTCCGAGCTGTCGGAGGTCTACTACCGCGGCCCGGGGGCCAAGGTCCTCTGCGCGGTCGGCGTCGATCACAACCGCAGCGACGACGACGGCATCGCGCTCGGCCTCGACCGCGCGCGCGACGACGGGCTGGTCGTCCAGCTCTACGCCCACGTCCCGGGGCGCACGGTCTCGGTCGAGCGCATCGAGCGCATCCTCGCCGGCGCGCGCGACCGCGGCCTCACCTACTTCACGTACGACGACTTCGCCGACGGCGCCGCCGCCTCGGCCGGCCTCGCGCTCTCGTTCGACGACGCCGGCATCGACGAGTGGTGGACGATCGCCGACCTCCTCGATCGATACGACGCACGCGTCACCTTCTTCATCGCGTACTACGACGGGTTCACGCCGGCGCAGCGCGACCTCCTGCGCGCGCTCGCGGCGCGCGGCCACGCGGTCGCCGCCCACTCGGTCTCGCACCTGCGCGCGCCCGACTACGCCGACCGCCACGGCCTCGAGGGCTACATGCGCGACGAGGTCCGCCCCGGCGTCGAATCGCTCCGCCGCGACGGCCACGACCCGCGCGTGTTCGCGTACCCCTACGGCGCGCGCACCTCGGAGCTCGACCGCACGATCCTCGCCGAGCTCGCGCTCGTCCGCTCGGTGACGTTCTCGCGCGACAGCCTCGTCGTCGTCGACCCCTGCCCGGAGTGACGGCGCGCCGAGCCCGAACCCGTGAGCATCGGCCGCGATGCGAACCCTTAAAATAGATTCGGCGGCCGTAACCGGCCGCCGAGCGTGACGTGTCCCCTTCGAAGGTTCTCGATCCAGTCGTCTGCACCGAGCCACCGCTGCGTCACCGCAATGATGGCTGCCTCACATGGAGCTGACTGCTCTACAGAGTGTTGTTTGTATCGTCGTATCGGCGCTTATGGGTTACGCCGCTCCCACCGTTGCCTCGCCATTTCGGGCGGACCGTGATGGTCTTCCGTGCGATACCGTCCCCCGTCATCGATTAAGAAGCCGGGTTCATCCTCTCGTGAGCTTGGCTCTCCTCCTGAGTTCGTCGTGCCTACGTCGGCCCGTGCATCCAGGCCGGCTTGCACCGACCTGCGATCCCGGACGCCTTCCTTGGGGTTCCCTACCTCTTCGCGACATCAGCCCTGCGAGTCCACGTCCGGTGAGCATCCCAGGCTCACCTCGGTTCCGCCCTCAGCGTTTCGCACGCTCTCGACGGCTTGCTCCTCGCAGCGCCTTGCAGACTTGTTTCATCCTGCTGCCACGTCCAGGTTTCGCGCTCCAGGGGGTTCCTCCCCCGACCCAGCCGAACCACCTCGTCGGTGGCCCGTCCCTCCTCGCCGTTGGTTCCGTCCGCCTGTCGCCGGTTACCCGACGACGCCAGCAGTCGAAGCGTCGACCTCGAGGTCTTGATCCGAGCCGAGATCCGCAGCACCCGCGAGGTGTTTAGCCTCGGTAGATACCCGCGTCCCCTCGTGCGCTTTGCTCCTTCGGGCTTCACTCGACCAGTCTTGGAGACGTCGTTACGGCCTCCTCCGCTCGGGCGTTGACGTCCGGTGCTCACTGTGCCCCGGCCGCTGACCTGCAGCGTATCGATCGACTGATCTCGTTGACGAGCTATCCCTAGTTCATCCTCCCGTTCGAGCTTTCCGGCCTGCCCCCGGCCGCCGGGTTTCCCCGTCGGTCGAGCACGAGGCCCGTCATCACTCGACAGTCCGTTACGACCGCCGAACGAGGAGACCTACTTGCAGTCGGTGTGCCACGCGCAGACAATGCACAACCTCGCGTCTTCCAAGCGCGCGTCTTGACTGGGTAATGTCCGCGCTCCGGACAGGGCTGTGAATAACCTGAGATTTCGCTGTGTTGGATCAGGTCACACCTGCGCGGACATCGAAACTTCGCTCACGATCGTCGTCGTGACCGACACCTCGCGCGGGAGTGTGCCGGGAGCGCGCAGTCTCGTTGATCGAACCGTCGCGTGGACGCGACGAACGCGCGCGCAGTATGTTCCGCCGCGATGAGGAAGAGGAACCTGATCGCTCCGCTCGCCTTCTTCGCGCTCGTGGGATGTGACGCCGCCGAAAAGGGCCGCGCCGAGGCGAAGCGCGAGGCCGAGGCCGACGACCGGCAGAAGGCCGCGCAGGTGAAGCCCGTCGACAAGATCAAGACGCCGGTGCCGCAGGGCACGAAGCTCCCGTGCAGCCAGGTGATCGACCCGACCGCGTTCCAGGGCGCGCTCGAGGAGACCGAGGCGCTGACGGTGCGCGACTCGACGGGCGGCTACATCGACTCGACGGTGTCGTGCACGCTGGTGCGCGGCGGCGCGCGCCCGGACGCGAAGGCGCAGGCCAAGATCATCAAGGACACGGGCCGCCTCGGGACGCTCCCGGGCGACCCGCTCTGCGTCGTCACCATGTACTGCTGGGTGATCGACGACGAGAACAAGCTGCGCGACCGGTGCAAGTCGGGCCCCAACTCGCTCCTGTCGCACGACGAGTCGACGACGGGCGGGTTCGCGTGCAAGCGCACGCTGCCGCAGGGCGAGTTCGACGTCGACAGCTACAAGTTCGTCGACAACGACACCAAGTGCCTGTTCGAGGTCGGCGGCGGCCCGAGCATGACCGACAACGACAAGATCGCGACGTGCGCGCGCGTGGCGCGCGAGTCGATCGCGACCGAGCACATCCAGCCGGGCGCGCCGGCGCGCTACTCGGACACGCCGACCGATGCGCCGGCGGATCCGGCGGCGGGCGCGGGCTCCGCGGCGCCCTGATCGCGCCTGTTCATCGTCCCGAAGAGCCAGTCGGCGATCGGGAACGTGATGTTGAAGTTGGTGTGCGCCATGCGCCGCTGATCGTGGTGCAGCGTGTGGTGGCGGCGGAGGACCTGGACCAGGCGGCGGCGGCCGACCCAGCCGTCGGCCGGCAGGTGGTAGGCGAAGTGCAGCCACTCGTAGGTGAGGAAGTACGTCACCGCGGTGGCGCCGAAGAGCCAGCCGACGTCGGGCGAGACGAGCCAGTGGAGGAGCGCGCCGATCGGGAAGGCGAGCGCGCCGAGGAAGAAGACGAGCATCACCGGCGGGAAGAGCACCATCTGGAAGTCGCGCGGCGACTCGGCGGCCATGGCGTCGTGCGTGTAGAAGCGGTGGTGCTGGCGGGCGTGGCGCTCGAAGAGGATGGCCAGGCCGCGGCGGCGGTGGTGCATCGGCCCGCGGTGACCGAAGTACTCGCCCAGGTTGGCGAGGAGGAACGACAGCGGGACGGAGGCGAGCTCGGCGAGGGACGGCGCGTCGACCATGACGACGGCGACGACGATGGCGGCGAGCGCGCCGACGGTGGTGCTGCCGAAGTGCAGCCAGCCGCGGTAGCGGGGGCCGATGTGGCGCTCGCGGTGCCTGGCGCGGAAGGCGCCGACGTCGGCCGGGATGCCGGTCGCGGGAACGTCCGTCATGACTTCCTCCGGGGCTTGCGCGAGAGCTGGCTCAGGTTGGCGACGCCGAGCGCGATGTGCGCGCGGGCCGCGCGGGCGGCGGCGTCGCCGTCGCCCGCATCGATGGCACGGGCGATCGCCCGGTAGCCGGCGAGGTCACGGAGCTCGGCCTGCTGCGCGGCGGCGACAGCCTCGCGCATCCCGAGGAACGCGTCGCGCAGCGTGTTGAAGGCGAGCTGGTAGGCGAGGTTGCCGGTGCCGTCGACGACG
>JAIOII010000823.1 GCA_019912685.1 Kofleriaceae bacterium | reverse complement strand
GCACCGGCCGCCCCTGCGGCACCGGCCGCCCCCGCGGCAACGGCCGCCCCCGCGGCAACGGCGAAGGCCACCGCGATCCCCGAGGCCGTCGACGTCACGGAGCTGCCGCCGCCCGATGCGTTGCCGTCCGGTGACCCCGACGCGCCTGCGCCCCCGCCGGGCGTCGCGCCCGACGGTGACGCCCGTTCCCTGTGGCTCACGGTCGCCGGCCGCCCGGCCCAGTTCGCCCTCGTCTACCGCTCCGGTGACTCGCTGGTGATCAACCGCGGCGAAGTGGGCCGTCGCGGCACGTGGAAGGCCGTCTCCTATCCCAACGTCGCCGCCGCCAGCCGCGCCTACGCGCAGACCTGCTCCGAGCTGACCAGCGAGGGCTACGCCGACTTCCACCGCTGAGCGGTGCGCGCCCGCGGGCGGTAGACTCGGACGATGGGCATCGTCATCAAGAACACCGCCGAGCTCGAGAAGATGCGCCAGGCCGGCGAGGTCGTGCGCGCCGTGCTCGACGCCGTCGAGGCGGCGTGCGTGCCGGGCACGACCACCGCCGAGCTCGATCGCATCGCGGCCCGCGAGCTCGCGCGCCGCGGCGCGGTCTCCGCCTACACCGGCTATCGCCCCGGCGGCGTGCGCGCCTATCCCGCCGTCCTGTGCACGTCGATCAACCACGTCGTCGTGCACGGCATCCCCAGCCGCAAGCACGTGCT
The DNA here is from genome assembly GCA_019912685.1 of Kofleriaceae bacterium. GTDB lineage: Bacteria > Myxococcota_A > Polyangia > Haliangiales > Haliangiaceae > UBA2376. Next base: position 2,606 of record JAIOII010000823.1, on the reverse strand, counting down.
GCGCGAAGGCGACATCATCGGCATCGACTTCGCCTGCTACAAGCACGGCTTCTGCGCCGACGCGGCGCGCACCGTCGCCATCGGCATCATCAGCGCCCCGGCGCGCGACCTCCTCGCCGCCACGCGCGCCTGTCTGGCGCGCGCCGTGAGCGCGTGTGGTCCCGGGAGCCGGCTCGGCGATCTCGGCGCCGCGATCTCTGCGCATGCCGGCGCCGGCGGCTACGGGCTCGTCCGCGACTTCCTCGGCCACGGCATCGGCCGACGCATGCACGAGGAGCCCGCGGTGCCCAACGTCGGCACCGCCGGCACCGGCCGCCGCCTCAAGCCCGGCATGACCATCGCGATCGAGCCGATGCTCACCCTGGGCGGCTCCGCCGTCCGCATCCTCGACGACCAGTGGACCGTGGTCACCGACGACGGCGCACTCGCCGCCCACTGCGAGCACACCGTCGCCATCACCGACCACGGCGCCGACGTCCTCGCCGCGTAGTCCGGCGCCGGGCCGGCGCCTCTCGTCATGGATAGGTGTAGCCGCCGCCGATGCCGAGCGGGATGCCGACCGCCCAGAAGCCGAGCAGGAAGAGCGTCCAGAGGACGAGGAACGAGAGCGAGAACGGCAGCATCGTCGCGGCGAGCGTGCCGATGCCGGTCTTCTTCACGTACTTCTGCGAGAACGCGACGACGAGCGGGAAGTACGGCATGAGCGGCGTGATGATGTTGGTCGTCGAGTCCCCGACGCGGTAGGCGCCCTGGGTCAGCTCGGGCGAGATCCCGAGCTGCATCAGCATCGGCACGAAGATCGGGGCGAGGAGCGCCCACTTGGCGCTCGCCGAGCCGATGAGGAGGTTGACGGTGCCGGTGAGGAGGATGATGCCGACGATGGTCACGGCCGCCGGCAGCTGCGCCGACTTGAGCGCGGTCGCGCCCTCGACCGCGAGGAGCGCGCCGAGGTTGCTCTTGTTGAACGAGTAGATGAAGAGCGAGGCGAAGAACGCCATCACGAGGTAGTAGCCCATCGTGCTCATCGTCTTCGCCATCGCCTTCACGACGTCGCGGTGGTCCTTGAACGTGCCGGAGACGTAGCCGTGGACCACGCCGGGCAGGAGGAAGAGCAGGAAGATGAGCGGGACGATCGACTTCATGAGCGGCGCGGAGCTGTGGATCAGGGTGCCGCGGAAGTCTTCCGGGATCGCCTTGGCCGCGTCGCCGGTCGCCGGCGCGCGAAGCGCCGAGCCCTCGGGCAGCGCCCACACGACGAGCAGCCCGATGCCGACGAGCATCGCGACGCCGGCGGCGACGAGGCCGCGGCGCTCCTCCGGCGTCATCGGCGTGAGCGTCGGCATGTCCGCCGGATCGCCGTCGACCGCGATGCGCTTGAGGCGCGGCTCGATGATGCGATCGGTGATGAACCAGCCGATCGCGATGATGAGCGCCGTCGAGCCCGCCGTGAAGAACCAGTTGCACAGCGGGTTGACGTCGTGTTTCGGGTCGAGGATGTCGGCGCCGACCTTCGTGATGCCGGCGAGCAGCGGGTCGAGGCTCGACGGGATCGGGTTGGCGCTGAAGCCGCCGGAGACGCCGGCGAACGCCGCCGCGATGCCGGCGAGCGGGTGCCGGCCGGCGGCGTAGAAGATGACGCCGGCGAGCGGGATGACGAGCACGTACCCGGCGTCGGCGGCGGTGTGGCTCAGGATCGCCACGAAGATCACCATCGGCGTGAGGAGGAGCTTCGGCGTGAACGAGAGGAGGCCCTTCAGGCACGCGTTGATGAAGCCGCTGCCCTCGGCGACGCCGACGCCGAGCAGCGCCACCAGCACGACGCCGAGCGGGTGGAAGCTGGTGAACGTCGTCACCATGTCGGAGAGGAACTGGGCGAGCGCGCCGCCCGACAGCTGGCTGTCGACCTCGCGCTTCACCATGCCGTCCTTGGACGGCAGCTCGAACGTGTGGCCGTCGAGGAGGGCCGATACGACCCAGACCAGGAGCAGCGCCAGCACGAACAGGACGGCCGGATCGGGCAGCTTGTTGCCGACGCGCTCGACCACGTCGAGCGCGCGGGCGCCGAACGATCGCTTCTCGGGCGCGCCCTCGGGTTGCTTCGCGGAATCCATGGCCCGGGAACCTAACCCGATTCAGGGTGCGGGCGGGAGCGCGAGGCCCCGCGCGACCGCCCCGGACGCCGGGTCTCGCATCGGTTCGACCGGCACGACGAGCAAACAACAACTGTCGATCTCATCAACATGTCGCTCGTCGGAGAAAAGCGACCGCGCGCTGTCGGAGATCGTTTGAACTCAAAGGATCTGGGTGGTAGCGTGCGGCGATGCAGTTGCCCGACGATCCGAGGTGGGTGGTCGCCAAGTTCGGCGGCTCGAGCGTCGCCAGCGCGTCGCGCTGGGCCGCGATCGCCGGCATCGTCGAGGACCACGTCGCCGCCGGCCGCCGCGTGCTCGTCGTGTGCTCGGCGCTCGCGAGCGTCACGGATCGGCTGATCGCCGTCGACGAGGCGCGCGCCGCCGGCCACCCGGTCGCGCCGCTGCTCGAGGTCGGGCTCGGCGCCGCGCTGCTCGCGGTGACCCGGGTCGTCTACGGCGCCGACGGCCGCGCGG
>JAIOII010000822.1 GCA_019912685.1 Kofleriaceae bacterium | reverse complement strand
GGCGATCATTCACGTCTACGAGGACAGGACCGGGGAGTCTCTGTACGTCGGAACCGAGATTCGTCGCGGGTGGCAGGAGCGGTTGATCGCTGCGCTCGAGAACGGCAAGCAGCGATGACCTCGATGAGACTTAGCGTGATCTCGTGTGGCGTTGCGCCAGCTCGTCCAGGCGATCCGGGACGGCAGCACCGAAGGCGCGGACCAGACGCGCGAGCAACGGCCAGTCCGCGCGCTCCTCGAAGCCTGGGAGTGTTCGCTCCATCGGGTACTCGACCTTCGAGACGCCGGCGATGATGAGCGCGGACGAGTAGGCGGCGTCACGCACCGATTCCTCCTCGCGCGCGTCAAGCGCGACGTCGAGGAGCAGCTGTAGCTCGTCGGCGCCGTCGGCGTAGCCGCCGAGCGCCATCGCGGCTGCGGCGCGAACATCTGGATCAGCGTCTTCGCCGAGCGCGCGACGAGCGGTGTCCCTGTGCTCCGGGAGGCGCCAGTAGAACGCCACGACCTTGAGGGCGGCCTCGCGAAGGCCGGGATCGGAGGTGGTCAAGAATGCCTCGACCCGAGGCCGAAGCTCGCGTCGGTGCGTCTTGCCCGCGCGGATGAGCGCGTCGTAGACGGTTTCGACATCGGTCGACTCGAGGTCGGCCTTCAGATCGCGCATGGCACACCTCGCTCCGTGGGCGAAGTTTGCCAGCGTCCTTCAACAAGACGGGGATCAAAGAACCCGATCCGTCTGGATGGTACGGTCGAGCCGTTGAAGGACTTCGAGGCGGTGTTTCTCAACGAACGCGGCGCGATCGGCGGCTTCGCCAAGATCGATCTCGTCGACGGCCCCAGCGGGACGTCCATCAAGGTGCGTGAATGAGGGCGCCCACGTGTGTCGGCTGTGCGCGCGTGGTCCTCGAGCTCGAGGGGCAGTTCGAGAAGCTCGACTCGTTCTATCTCGAGGACGGCGGGCCGCCGCCCGAGACCGCGGGCATCTGGCACCGGCGCTGCCTGGAGGAGAGCCCGCACGGCGAGGCCTGGTATCGGGCGCGCCTGCGGAACCACGTGGCCGTGCGCCGCTACGTCGAGGTCGTGACCACGTCAGCGTGGACGGTCGTGCGTCATCCGCGCACCGGCGAGACGCTTGCCTTCGCGCGGGCGGGCGCATCTCTGTCGCTGACCTTCGCCGAGGGGCGTCCCCGGATCGTCGCAGGTGGCGCCATCCACCGCGTCGACGAGGAGTACAACCTCGAGCTCGATGATCGCGACGCGATCACCGTCGTTCAGGATGCGCTGACCTCCGTCGGCGTGTTTCCCGTCTTCGCGCTCCTCGAGGTGCTCGGCGTCGCGGATCGCGTCGTGCATCCCGAGGCCCTCGAGGGCGCCGTCTTCCGCTTCGACCGCTCGCTACACGACGAGTGGCAACCCGGCTTCGTGTCGGCGCGTGTCGAGTACGGCGTCTTCGTGCCCGACGAGCTCGCGCCCCACGTCGTCCGCGGCCGCACGCGCGGCTGAGCGCTCGCGATGGACGACGACGACGCGCTTCCTCCGAGCCTGCTCGCGAAGCGTCCCGAGCTCGCCGCCGTCGGCGAGGCGTTGCACCAGCACCGGCGCGGCGAGCCCGTGACCGCGCGCTGCCACGTCTGCGATCGCACGCTCGAGGTCGTGGAGGTCCCGGAGGCTGGCGTGCTGGTCGTCGCTTGCGCGGAGAAGCACGTCCGGTTCCGCGCCCGCTGGACGCCTGCGAGGAGCTGACGCGTGCCCTTCTTCATCCCGGAACGGACGACGCGCGCGATCTGCGAGCAGCCGATCGCCGCGCGCCCCGAGGCCGCCCAGCTCCCATTCGTCGCGCCGGCAGAGGCCCCCGAGCTGACGCGCCTCGGCCGATGCTTCGTCCATCGCACGTGCTGGCAGACGTGGACGTCGCGCGAGCGATTCGTCGCGGCGGCGAGTGCCCTCCGGCCGGACGTCGTGGGCCGGAACCTCGCCTGCTCCTGGATCCCCGCGCTGAGCGCGCTCCGGCTGCACGATCTCGGGTCGCTGGTCGTCTTCGACATCCCGCAGGTCGATGCACACCGTGTCGCGACGTGGCTGGACGGCTGCGCGCGCCAGCCCGTGATCGATGACCACGTCGTCGGAGCAGAGACCTGGCACGCCCGACCGCTCGAGGATCGCCTCGAGCTCGTTCGGTCGATGGGCGGCGAGGCCTTCGAGGTCGTCGGCTTGCCACGCGATCGCCTGGCGGTGTGGGCCGCGTCGATCCGGCGCCTGCTCGACGATCTCACCCGGTCAGGGTGATTGGCTCGCGTCTCGAGTGCCGTGGGCGTCGCTCGATGGCGCCGCGCCACCAGTGCGCAGGTTTTGCTCACCCCCCTGTGGGTGACTGACGGCTGCGACTCGTCGACTGCCAGCATCTCCGTCGATCAGAGTTTGCCGCATTGATCGTCAGCGCCTCCCTCTACGATGTGCGACCGCTTCGCAGGAGTTTCACTGTGCGCCGCCTCGTTCCCATCATGCTCGTCCTCGCATCATGCTCCTTCTCCACCAAGCTGACCGGACCCGGCGGAACCTCCTCGTCGAGCTCCGGGACCTCGGGCTCCACGTCCAGCTCCAACCGGCAGATCCCCATGCCGGATCTCCTCGGCAAGACTCCCGAGGAGGCGGAGAAGATCCTGCGCTCGGCAGGATTCGAGATCCGCGGCTTCGCGCCCGCGACGCAGAACTACAGCTGCGACTACGACCGCAACAAGTCGTATCCGTTGTTCGCAATCTGCTACCAGCGCCCAGTGCCAGGTCAGCTCGCACCCGCCCAGCTACGCGCCGAGTACGTCGTCGAGCGCAGCCAGGGTAACCGTGGCGAGATCGGCACGCCCAACGAGTACATTTCCATGCCCGACGTTCGCGGCAAGAGCCTCCCCGAGGCACGCGCGATGTTGAAGGACGCCGGTCTGCCAGTCGAGAAGCACTTCGACGACGTCGTCGCGGGGCCGCACGATCGGTGCGAGTACGACGTCGTCTGCCAGACTTCACCGCCTCCCAAGCTCCGCAAGGTGCTCGACGTTCGCGGAACCATCACGGTGGGAATGAAGGCGCCGCCCAAGCCGCCGCCTGCAAGGCCCACGGATCCCACCCAGCCGACGCAACCGGCGCAGCCCCCAGCCGACAAGCCGGACACCTACTTCTGAAGCAGGAGCACGCACCATGAACCCGCCACGAATCCGCCCCCGCTGGATCGGGCTGTTACTACTGGCTGCCGCCGCCGTCGTCGCCGCCTCGCTTGCGTTCGCCGACGACGCGTCTGATCGCGAAGGCTACATTCGCGACATCGACTCGAAGCTGGGATCGGCCGCGTCCGAGCTGTCGGGTGTCGAATCCGACTCAGACGACAGCGACATCCGCGATGCGGATCGCTACATCGAAGAAGTTCGAGATCTCGTGGGCCGCCTCGACCGCGTCAAGGCTGACGACTCGAAAGCCCGGGAGATCGTCGACCGCTATCCGCGGCACGTCAGTGACTATCAATCCGCATCTCAGCTCTTGCGGGCCCTCAAGTCGCGCCAGAGCTCCGCCGCGGAACTGGTCCGCCAGTGCAAGGCATTCGACACATCGATGACCGAGCGGGCGAAGGCGGCCAAGGACGAGCCAAGAGCTGCCGACGAGCTGAGCGAGTTTGCGAAGTCGGTAGGGCGCAAGGCCGACGACATGATGCGGGAGGCTGACCGCACCCGCTCAGAGATCGAGCGCAACCGCGAAGAAGCCAGGCGATTCTCGGCGAGCGACGGCCGCTGGTCGTCCGTCAAGGATGCCGTCCAGCGGGCGGCGTACGAGATGGCGCAGGTATGGCTGCGCGATCACGAGCAAGCGCGCCGCGATTGCGAAGAAGTGCTCAAGCGCGAACGCCACCGGGAGATCGAGAAGCGGCTTGGTGAACTGGCGAATTCGAGATCAGGCCGTGCCGACCTCCGCAAGAAGATCGACGAGATGCTCGTGCTGGTCGCAAGCAAGACCACCGACGTCCAGGGCCACAGCTCGATCTCCGAAGTCAACGGGGCCGTCGAGATCACCAAGCAGGTTGACTCGCTACTCGAGCGTCTCCGCAACGCCCAAGGTGATGACGCCGAATCGAAAACGGTCGCCTCGACGTGGCCGGGCTGGAACCAGGAGCTGCGGACTTCGCTCGAGTCGTTGATGGAGATGAAGCGTCGCCAGCATCGCACGGATGGAGGCGCGGACAAGTGTAAGGATGTCGAGCGCCAGCTTCAGGAACAGATCCGTGGATACGTCGGCGATCCCCAGAAACACAAGGAGGGTCTCTCGCAGCTACCGGGGCGCGCCCGTCAGCTTGGCAGTGAGTGGAAGCCGAAGCTTGAGGCGGCTGCCCAGGGAGATCGTGAGGTCGATGGCTACTACACCACCGCTAAACGGTTCGGCCGAAGCGATGGACCATGGGGCCCGATTCAGAGCCGCCTCCACGCGTCTGCCGACAAAGTACGTGAGCACTGGAAGACGATGTACAACGCCGCGGTCGCTGCTTGCACGAACATCTCGCTTGGCGAGAACCATCCCGATGTCAAGTCCGCGATCGCCGAGATGCAACGCGACACCAGCGCTGCAGGCGCCAGATATCGGGATCTGCGTGTCGAGTTCAACCGCTGGAAGGCCGAGGTCGACAAGCTGCGCGACTGGAGCGATCAGGATGTCGAGGAGATCCGCCAGGCATTCTGCCGCGCTCCTGACGCAGGAGACTACAAAGAGGTCAACGCCGTGGCCGAGCGCTGGGCCAGCAAGCTCCGCGACCAGTGGGGCGTGGTGATGGGCCAGGCGGAGCGGATCAAGGCTCGCGCCCAAGAACTGGTCGGCAAGAAACGGGCTCTCAAGAACGGGCCGAAGGTGATCACGGGCGTCGATGCGATCGTCGAGAGCATCACGAAGCTCAAGGACAAGCAGCTTGCCGGCTCCAACAACCCCATGCTCAAGGCACGTGCTGACTACGGCGTCGTCGAGCACAGGAACCGGCAGCAGCGCTGTGAAGCGTTCGAAGTCCCCATTTCGAGCAGCTACTGCGACAATCCCCACCCAGACCGGGACGATTGCTCCATCGACTGCGTCAACGTGAGCAATGAGACGTGCATGATTATCGAGATCAAGCCGAAGGGCCAGGAAAGTCTTGGACGAGACCAGCACAACGCCTACAGGAACGCGATCGACAAGATGTTCTCGCAGCACGGCAGTGCAAAGTTCGACGGAAAACTAGCAATCTTCCGCAAGTGCGTCTCTGCCGACGGAAAGTCGATCAAGCTCGACGTGAAGCTCGACACGTACGAGTTCTGTCCCAAGCCGGAGGACATCGGTCCCAGGGTGGAGATCGTGCGCGTGGACATTCCCGAGGACGAGGAATGACGCCGGCGACGCTGGGGTTCGCGTTCACGCTCGAACACGAGGCGCTCCACTCGCCAGATCTGCGAGACGAGGCGCTCCGCCTCATGGCCAGCCCTTCGTGGGGACCTCCCCTTCGTTACTTCTCGTCCATCGCTGTATCCGGACAGAAGAAGGTCCGACGTCCAGGGTTGCTTTCGGCGAAGGAACGGGACGGGATCTACGCGGAAATTCTCGCGACCGAAGCGACGGGCACGGTAGGCATGGCGAGTTCGGCGCGTAGCGATGAGGAATTCGCACAGTTCTCGATCGACACGCAAATCCAGCCGTGGTCCGCGAGGAAAGCGAAGACGTGTGGCCTACGACCGTGGGAGCCAACCGTCACGCGCTCGCAGTGGCTCATCGATGTCCTCACCTTCGCAGAGCGAGCCCCGGCGAACCAGGGCGTGGTGTTCGCGATGGCGACCCACGCCGCAGCGATGGCCGAAGCGTGGGCCAGCAACATTACGCTTCCGAACGGACGCGACGCGCACCCGCGCGCCGATCAGGTCTCTGGCATGAGCGTGAACCACAAAGAGATGGGGAGCCGCTACGTCCGCTTTCCGCGGTGGGGAACGTTCTACTCTCGTGCGTACGTTGCTCAACTCGGAGGGGCCGATCGAATCGTCGAGGTGGTGCGGCCCGCCGTGGTTCGCGAACTTGGCGCAGGGATGTACTTCCAACTCACCGATTCGTTTGAATCCGCGCTTTCCGATGAAGCATTGGCCAAGCAACATGCATTCGAGCTCCTGGCCGAACCTCTGCTGCCGCCGATCGGGTGACATGGCAGATTCGAAGGGAGCGGGGACTTCCTGAAAGCCCTGCGAACCCAGCCGATCAGGTCTCGAGCGACCGCCCCTCCGTCGTCGCCGCGTAGCCACGCAGCCCGGTGAGCAAGGCCTTGTACCTCCTCCGCAAGTTTCGACACGCGTATGACAAGGGCACCCAGACCGGGGAACTGGTACGACTGGTGGCGGAGGCGTTGCGGCAGTCAGGGCACGGGCACGGCGACTTGCGATTCCACGGCTACTTCGCCGACGATCGATACGGCAAGGTGTCGGGGATCGCCAGGCTGCTCGATCGCTTCAGCGACCTGATCACGAACGGTGATGGCGTTCCCTCGGTGGTCGCGACCATGCCGGTGACGCCTTCCCAGGGATCGGTGATCGCGAGTATGGAGTCGTTCGATCTCGCAACCGCGATCGCCATCGCCGACGGCGTCCCGCGGAGGTTCCCGCTCGGCGTGTCGCACTTCCTTGTCACGCCTGTGCCGGCGCTCGAGCTGACCACCGCCAACCGACGGACGCTGCTGGATGATCAGGGTGATGCCGCGTTCCCGGAGATCGTGGTCCACAGCCGGTCCAGGGCGAGGCGTCGCGAGGTGGAAATTCGATCTGCCGTCGCGGCCGAGCCGCCGCCTCCGGGTGCTCGACGGGTTCCGTCGCTGCCACCGCGCGTCAAGCAGCTCCTGGAGCTGCTTGGCCGGCCAGGAAAGGAGCAACAGGAGCTGGTGCGCAGCCCGGCGGAGGAAGAGACCATTCGCGCGCGCAACGATGCGCTTGCGTCCCTGGTCGCCTCCTTGACGGAGGCTCTCGACGCCTCCTGGGCGTCGTTGCTGTTTCGACATGAGCTGGCCGATGACCACCGTCACGAGGAGCGTGACATGGACCTTCGCGCCGCGCTGGCCGACGAGTTGCGCGCTGACGGCTGGGCACAGATGTCACGCGGATTCCGCAAGCGCACCGCGGCGCTCAACGAGCTGACCATCACGTATGATCGGACGCCGCTCGGCAATCATGCCTCCGCATACCTGAGCCTGCGAGGCATCGACTGGGAGCACGGCGTCAGCCTGTGGCCGCGGCGCACCAGCAAGCAGGTGCGTATCCGGTCGCGCGATACCGCGTGCCGCTTCGCGGAGAACATCAAGTGTGCTGCGGCCCATGCGGTGGCGACCTGGGCCTCGCCGATCGAGGCGCTCTACGAACCTGGCGAAGGGTGGTTACCGCGGTGACTCGACACACATCGGCTGCCGACGCCCCTCGTGCCCGGTCATCCGAGATCGACCTTGCGGTCGTAGGCACGCGTCCCTGCCTTGTTGATGCGCAAGACGCGCAGGTGCTTGCTCGACGGCTTGTAGCCCAGTGCCTTCGCCATCGCATCGTAGTAGCGCTTGAAGTCCGCGCCGGTCTCGGTGAACGGAAGACGCGCCCTCAGGCCCATCCTGCACTCCGGCAGGTACAGGGTGAGCGCCGTGGTCGACGGCCATGACGGCACGTTCTCTGGGGGCGGGCAGAACGCGTCACCCTGGAACGGCAACGGTCGTCGCGTCTTCGGATCGAGTAGCGTGAGCCATCAGCGACGCCGGGATGACACCGCGGCGGGCGGCCGAGAGCCTCGTCGGTTCCGAGGAGGAATCGATGAGAGAGCAACGGAAGATCACGGATGAGCAGGAAGCGCGGCGCTGCCTGGCGGCGGCCCGCCGAACCGGCGAGAGCGCAGGAGTCTGGGCCAGGGCCAACGGCATCGACGGCCGGTCGCTGAACGCGTGGCGGGTGAACCTCGCGCGGCGCGGCGCGAGCGGGAACCGAACGCGGCCGCGGGTTACGTCGCGAGCGCCGACCGCGATGGTCGTGGGTCCGCGCGCGGCGCTGGTCGAGTTGGTCGCCGCATCGCCGCCGGGCGCCGCGCGCTACGTCGTGCACGTGGGCGAGCTCCGGGTCGAGGTCGGCGACGACTTCGGACCGGAGACGCTGCGGCGGATCGTCGAGGTGCTGCGCGCATGCTGAGCCTGCCCCCGACGGTGCGGGTGTTCGTGGCGGTCGAGCCGGTCGACATGCGCGGTTCGTTCGATGCGCTGGCCGGCGCCGTCCGCCGGCTCGGGCTCGATCCCGTCGACGGGCACCTCTACCTGTTCATGAACCGGCGGCGCAGGCTGGCGAAGGCGCTGTGGTTCGACGGGTCTGGCTGGTGCCTGCTGGCCAAGCGGCTCGAGAACGGCAGCTTCCAGCTGCCGCCGATCACCGGCGAGGTCGCGCAGGTCCAGATCGACGGCACGACGTTCGCGGCGCTACTCGCCGGCATCGACTTCACGGCCGCTCGGCGCGGCTGGTACCGACGACCACGCACGGAAGCGCGCGCGGGGATCGACAGCACGCGCGCGTTGTGATCTGGTGGCGACGTGGCCACCGTCGCTGAGCTGCGGCGCGAGAACGAGCAGCTGCGCGCGCAGCTGAGTCAGCTCATCGCGGAGGTCGCTCGGCTCAACGATCGGGTGAGCGAGCTGCTCGCGGTCGCGAGGCGACGCCAGCGCCCACCGACGCCACCACCGATGCCGGCGCCACCGCCGAGCGTCGACGCTCCCACCGCGCGCGCGTTCGCCGATCGCCCAGCGCCGCCGCCGCTGCCTGACAAGCCCAAGCGGGCGGCGAAGCCGCGCCGGCCCACGGGGCGCAAGCCGCTACCAACGCATCTCGAGATCGAGAACCACGAGCTGCGGCCCGACACGTGCGCGCATTGCGGTGGTCACTCGCTCGATGTCGCCGACCTCGTTCGCGAAGAGAAGCTGCACGTCGTCAAGGAGCATCAGCGCCGACGCATCGTCGAGCGGACGACCTGCCGCTGCCGCGACTGCGGTCGCCGCACGACGCCGCGCTCGCTGCCCGCGCCGTACGAGCGATCGAAGGTCACGTGCGACTGGCTGGGCTGGTTCGTCGACCAGAAGTTCGCATTGCTCACGCCGCTCGACCGGATTCGCCGCGACCTCGCGTCGCGCGGCCTCCCACTCGCGATGGGTTCGCTTGTCGGCTTCATCGAGCGCGCCGCGGACCTGCTCGCGCCCGTCGACGGTCACCACTGGCACATGCTGCTGTCCGGGCGATGGATGGCCACCGACGGCACCGGCCTCAAGGTGCTCGTGCCTGGACTGCCGGCCGCTCACAACGGCTACGTCGAGCTCTACCGGAACCGCGACGTCGCCGTGTTCCAGTACGAGCCCGACAAGGCGGCCGACACTGTCGTCGCCAAGCTGCAGCCGTTTCGCGGCACGCTCACCGCCGACGCCGAGCATCGCTTCAACGCCGTCTTCGCCACCGGTCGCGTCGTCGAGGCCGGATGTAATGCGCACGGGCGCCGCAAGTTCCGCGACGCCGAGGCGACGCGTCCCGACCTCGCCGCCGAGGGCGGCGCCTTCATCGCCGCGATGTACGTCGCCGAGCAGGACGCCCAGGCGCGCAACCTCGTCGGCGCCAAGCTCCTCGCGCATCGCCGGAAGAAGATCCGCCCGATCGTTTCTGCTTTCCGACGCTGGCTCGCCGCGGTCGAGCCGACGCTGTTACCGTCGGAGCCGCTCGCGGTCGCAGTCGGCTACTACCAACGCCACGGCGATGCGCTGTTCCGGTTCCTCGACGATCCCGACGTCCCCATCGACAACTCGCCGACCGAGCGTGAGTTCCAGAACCTCGCCAAGCTTCGCCTCAACATGCTCTTCGCCGGCAGCACCGAGGGCGCGCACCGCGCGTGCGTCCTGCTCGGCATCGTCGCCACGTGTCGCGCGATCGGCGTGCCGGTCCAGGCCTACCTGACCTGGGCCTTCGAGCGCCTCGGCACCCACCGCGACCTCTTCGCGCTCCCCGTCGAGCAGCTGACGCCCGCCGCGTTCAAGCGCGCACGCGCTCGACGCTGAGCCGGCGCACGCGCCGCTGTCGCGCCTGCCACGCCCCGCGGCTGGAGTCATCCCGGCGTCGCTGATCGGTCACCGAGTAGCGACAGCCCGTGCGCGCGCAGGGTCAGGGTGACGCGCGCGCGGTCGTGCAGGAGCACCGACCGGTGGGCCTCACAGAAGTCGAGCCAGTCTTCCGGCAGCGCGAGATGTTCGCGGGTCCACCAGTACAGGAAGCGCGACCGGCTCCACCCGCCTGTCTCCGACGATGCCCAGCGCCGGAAACAGGGCGCACCAAACGCGTCGATGGCCTGGCCGAGGATCGGGTCGGGCTCGACACCGCGGTCGGCCAGCGCGGCCCGATCGAACGTCTGCGCCCGTCGCTCGGGCATGCTCAGGTCGCGTCGCCCGTGCTCGATGTACTCGTGCAGCTGCTCCAGGACCAGCGACGGCTCGGCGTGGATGGCGAGCTCGGCTTCATCCCAGGTCGTGAAGGTGGTCAGGGACAGGAGCCGCTCGATCCGCTGCACCGCGTCTCGCACGTCGCGAGTCTTCATCCATTCGCCGCCGAGCTGCGATTCGTACCAGATCGAATCCCGTGGCGTCGGTCTCGGCGGTGGAGGTGCCCGCGTCGCTGGCACCTCCGGCCCCGGCGTCCCGTCGTAGGCCGGCGCGCGAAGCCCCGCGACCTCGCGCCACCACGCCGCCGAGCGATCCCACCACCCGAGCAACATCGCCGCCGGAGTGTCTTTGGTCACTTCAGGGCGATGGTAGTAGTCCCATTCGCCCTGCATCATCTCCGCCACTCGCTCGGGCTGTCCCAGCTCGAGGAAGCACAAGGCGGCGATGTGGAAGTGCCGCCACTCTCCCCACGACGACTGACGACTGGCCTCGATCGACATCGAGGCGAGGGTGGGCAGGTCGGTGTGCTGTTGCAGCCAGCGGTCGGCAACGTACCAGTGGTTCCAGACGCTACCGACAGTCGCGGCCGTCGATGCCCCGGCGCCGCCCACCGAGCGGAGGTAGGCGTTGTTCGAGAGCTCGGCCAGGCCGATCTTGGCGTGCCACCGCGACTCCTCCGGCACGAGCAGCGGCTTCGCCGGCCAGGGTACCGGTTGACCGAGGGTGCGCGCTTCGAACGCCGCCAGCCACACGTCGAAGGTCACCGACGTCGACGTGTTCCAGGATCCTGCGGCGCCGAGCTTGATGATGTGCAGCCCGCCCGGAACCACCCGAACCAGCTCGCGCTTGCCCTTGGCGATGAACCCCTCCTTCTTCCACCGCGCGCGGAGCTCGGCCACCGCAGTCTGGGTCGACGTCGGGCTCATCGGCCGCGAGCATGGCACGCCGAGAGGAGACCGCCGCGGCCCGCGGCTCCGATCGCTCTGTGGTGATCTCTCGCAAGGTCGCCGCGCAACAAAGGCCGATGACGAATCCGCGCCTTGCCTGCCAGTGGTTGCGGGACCGTTCGATTGCTGCGCGATCAGGCATCGCGCTAGGGTCATCGTCATGTCGATGAATGGGGAGCTCCGCCTGATTCCGCCCGAGCTCATGGATCAGTTGGACGATGAGGCTGTGGTCGAAGGCCTGATGGTTGGGGACGGGATCTCCGTCGGCAAGGCGTGGAACGGATTGCATTACCTCTATTGCGGCGACGGGACGGCGGGCGAGAGCGCGATCAGCGGTGGCATTCCCCTCGACCACGGCGACACCGGCTACGGACCGCCGCAGTACCTGACGCCGGACGAGGTCGCGACCTACGCGCGCGAGCTCGAAGCGATGACCGATGACAGGCTCCGCGACGCATACGATGCGAAGGAGATGGAGAAGGAGGGCGTTTATCCGGGTGGCTGGGACGACCCGTCCAACCTGGAGTGGCTTCTCACGGAAGCGCGCAGCGTGCGCGAGTTCTATCGTGATGCGGCGGCGAAGGGCGCCGGGGTCCTGCAGTTCCTGTCGTGATCGGGCGGACGCGACTCGGCCGTGCAGCGCGAGCGGTGGGCCGGCGGTGCAGAGAGTTCTGTCTCCGATTGGTTGAGACGAGATGTCGACGCTGGAGCCCCTACCCACCTCGGTGACCATCAAGAGCGCGCGCCAGGTGCCTCGCTTGCGTGGTTCGCAGCAGGATCGACGATCTCACCCGGACGGGGTGATTGGCCGCGTCTCGAGTGCCGTGAGCGTCGCTTGATCGCTCCGCGCCGCCCATGAGCAAGTTCTGCTCACCGCCTGTGGGTGACTGATGACTGCGACTCGTCGACTGGCGGCATCTCCGTCGATCAGAGTTTGCCGCATCGATCGTCAGCGCATCCCTCTACGATGTGCGACCGCTTCGCAGGAGGTTTCACTGTGCGCCGCCTCGTTCCCATCGTGTTCGTCCTCGCATCGTGCTCCTTCTCCACCAAGCTGACCGGACCCGGCGGAACCTCCTCGTCGAGCTCCGGGACCTCGGGCTCCACGTCTGGCTCCAACCGGCAGATCCCCATGCCGGATCTCCTCGGCAAGACTCCCGAGGAGGCGGAGAAGATCCTGCGCTCGGCGGGATTCGAGATCCGCGGCTTCGCGCCCGCGACGCAGAACTACAGCTGCGACTACGACCGCAATACGTCGTATCCGCTGTTCGCGATCTGCTACCAGCGCCCGGTACCGGGGCAGCTCGCGCCCGCACAGCTGCGCGCCGAGTACGTCGTCGAGCGCAGCCAGGGTAACCGGGGCGAGATCGGCACACCGAACGAGTTCATCATCATGCCCGAGGTGCGCGGCATGCCGCTCGCCGAGGCGCGCAAGGCCCTGGGCGACGCGGGGCTGCCGCTCGAGAAGCACTTCGATGTCGAGGTGGCCGGCCCGCACGACCGCTGCGAGTACGACGTCGTCTGCCAGACCTCGCCAGGTCCCAAGATGCGCAAGAACCTCACCGTGCGCGGCAGCATCAAGGTGGGCATGAAGGCGCCGCCCAAGCCGGCGGTACCTCCAACGGCAGCCCAGCCGACGCAGCCCACGCAACCGGCGCAACCGCCGGCCGACAAGCCCGATACCTACTTCTGACCCACCCCGAGGTGCACCATGCGACCTGCGCGCCCACTCACGATCCTCTTTCCGCTCGCCGCACTCGCCGCGGTGATGCTCCTCGTCCACGCGGCGCGTCCCACGCGCGCCGACGAGAACAAGAAGAACGAGCTCAAGCGGGACATCGAGAGCCAGCTCTCGAACATCGCCAGCGAGCTCCGGGACGTACCCGGCGACTCGAGCACCTCGGATCTCGAGCGCACGTTCGGGTACGCCGACACGATCTACGACAAGGCGCGCGAGCTGAAGGAGCACGCCGAGGGCGACTCGGACGCGCGTCGGATGGCCGACTACTATCCTGACTACGCGCGCCGCTACCGCGACGCGGCGCGCTACCTGAAGGAGATGAAGGGCAGCCACCGTCGGCTCGACGAGCTCCCACGCAAGTGTGAAGACACGATGAAGGAGCTCGCCTCGCGGCTGCGCGCCTTCACCGACAGCCACGATCCCCGCGGCGTCGACGAGGTTCCCAGGCTGGCGCGCGAGCTCGGCAAGGTCGGCAAGGACGCGCTCGAGCAGGCCGAGCGAACCCGCAACGAGCAGGCGACATTCTACGACCGCATCGACGACTTCTCCGACAGCGATGGGAAGTGGAGCGACGTGCGCTCGAACCTGCACGGTGCCGGTCGAGCCATCCTGGAACACGTCCAGCGCCAGCATGAGCAGATGAAGCGCGACGACGTCTGCGGCAACCTGGCCAAGGAAGAGCGGAACCCGCTGGTCGAGGAGGCGATGCGGAAGCTGTTCGAGGGCAAGAAGGGGATCGAGCTGCTCTACGAGTCGATGGACCGGCAGCTCGCCGAGATGGCCGGCTACCTCGACGGCCTCGTCGGCGACAGCAACGCGTCCGACATCCAGAGCGCCGAGCGCAAGCTCGACGAGGTCGAGCGGTCGCTCGAGCAGCTCGATCGCATCAAGGGCAACGACGGCGAGGCCAAGCGCAGGGTCGAGACCTGGCGCAACATCGTGCGTGCCGGACGCGAGGGGATGAAGCACCTGCGTACGCTGAAGGAGGCCCAGTTCCGCGCCGACAAGGCACCGGAGCGATGCCGCGAGGCGGCCACGCGCGTGAACGACGCCGTCGCGCGCATGGTCGCCAGCAACAAGGAAGCGTCGGCGACCAGACTCCAGGCCCTGGGCCGGAGCATCGCCGAGCCGATCAAGGCAGGCCTCGCGAAGACCGACGAACAGCACGCGGTCATGGAGCGCGCGCTCTCGGACGCGCAGAGGTTCGATCCCTCCGAGGGGCGCTGGCGCGAGGTCACGGCGAAGACCCGAGCCTCGGCCACGGCGATCTTCGAGTACTGGAAGCGAGCCCGCGAGGCGGCGCACTCGGCGTGCGACGACCTCGCGAAGGGCGATCAGTCGTCGGTCGTCCGTGAAGGGCTCGAGAAGATCAAGGCGGGCGCTGGCGGGCTCATCGACGGGTACCGCCGCGACGTGCAGACCTGGAGCAAGGATGCCGACAGCCTCTTCCAGATGGACTGCACCGAGCTGGAGGCGATCTGGCTCGCGATGTGCGGCGCCGACGAGGAGCGCAACGAATCACCCGATCGTGACGAGGCGCGCGCCACCGCGCGCGAGATCGGCAACCGCATGAAGGGTCGCGTCGACCCGATGCTGGTACGGTACGCCGACCTGAAGAAGCGCGGAGAGGAGCTCGTGAGCGCGGACGAGACGAAGGAGGCGGCGACGGCGCTGCTCAAGTCGATGGACGAGAAGTTCGCCAAGTTCGCTCGCATCCAGTCCGGTGGCGCCCTGCGCGGAGCGGATCATCCCATGAGCCAGTACGCCGCCGAGCACGGCAAGCAGATGCACGACGACTACGCGAGCCGCTACAGCTGCAACGTGTATGACCAGCCGTACCCGGATGCGGGCGGTCGACCGGACTGCATCGTCGTCGGCAGCACCTGCTACGTCTATGAGTTCAAGCCCGATACGCGGAAGGCGAAGGAGAACGGAAAGGAGCAGCTCAGACGTTACGTTCCAGCGGTGACCAAGTTCTATCAGCGGCGCATCGACAACAAGGAGGGGAACGATAGCTCCTTGCAGGGTCGCATCACGTCGGAGGTCGAACGCCGATGCGTGAGCGGCGGACAGGTCGACTTCAAGAGCGAGGTCATCCCGTACCCGCTGTGCGAGAAGAAGTACGAGTGCACGCGATGACGACCTCGCGATGTCTGGTCCTCGAGACGCGCTTCGACTCCGAACCGGGGAGGTGGCTCGATCGGCTCCTACCGTCTCTTCGCCGGCTTGTGGAGGCTGTCGCACCGACCTGGATGTTCGTTTGCAGTCCTCAGGGAAGGGTCTCTCGGGACCGCAAGGTCGAGTGGCCGACGGTCGAGGAGCTCGCTGCGCTATCCTCGACGGGTAGCATCAGGATGAGAGAACAGGAGGGTTCATCCCTTCTCACGATCGACGTCTACCTTCGGCACAATCCGGCGATCGAGCTCGAGTTCCAGCCGCCGGCCGCGATCTGGCTAGGCGCGGAAGGGACGTCCGAGCATCTGCGCGGGCTCCTCGCCGCCTGCAGCGACTTCCTGGCATTCGCGGCCTCGGTCCAAGACGTCCTGCACGGCGGGATCACCGTGCTCGACAACCTGGCGCAGGCGGAGAGCGAGGTAACGGGCACGGGGACCGACGTCGCGAAGCAGCCGCCCAGGTTCGTGCGCCGCCATGATCATGACTGGCGTTACCCGAGGCGCGCGTGGACCGTCGTCCGGCGCCTCTACTGGACGACGCTGCTGGGCCCGAAGCTAGCTTCTGCCGCCGGTGGTGCGGCTGCGGCGCGAGCCGCCGGCGCTCTCAGCATCCAAGAGATCAGCGGGTCACTCCTGTTCCAGGCAATGGAGGGCCCGCCGCGCGACTCGCTCGATCCGGAGTTCCTCGCTGCGACGACGCGGCTGCGACGCTGGCTGTGGCCGCATACGTTCAAGAACCCGCTCGACGCGGCGGGTTTCGAGGCCGAGGTCGGCTTGCCGATTCCAGGCGCTCCAGCGTGATCCGCTGTCACTCGACCGCCCAGGTGGATCCGCTGAGCGTCAACGATCAGGTCCCTGATGTCGGGATGGCCGCCTGCCACGGTCGAGCAGTACGACATGTGCGATCGGGTCTATAAATGTGTCGAGAACTGACGTGACCGCTCGGACCGTGTGCTTCTTGTGGGCGAGCGCGGCTCCACGCGAGATCGAGCCGCTGATTGCGGCTGTCGTCGAGGTGTTCGAGGCGTTCGAGGAGAAGCCGGCGCGGATGTTCGTGACCGCGAGCAAGGTGAAGCAGACGGCCTATCACGCGGCGCGATTCGCGACGGCGGTCCGCGGCGAAGAGACGCTCCGCGTCACCGTCAAGGGGGCTGGCGACGCGAGGGTTCTCGTGAGCCTGCACCTGCGTGACGATCCCGAGTACGCGAAGTACGTCGACCATCGCCACGTGGAGCTCATCGCTCCCACGACCGCACCCGACGACTCGCGGTTGATTCGCTTTCTGACCGCGGCCTGCGCCACGTACCCGGTTGCCCACGGCGGCATCATGCGGGCTGCGACCGTCTATCACGCAGGAGCCGAGGCGCGTGTTATCGGTTCAAGCGAGGTCGAAGACGCGACCGACCGGCGGATCGGGTTCGATGCCATGAATGCGCCCCGAGCGCTGGACAAGCTCCGCCGGCTCTATCCGGTGACCATCATCGGACCCGACATCTGGGCGAAGTTGCCGCCGATCCCGGACGTTGAACCGCGACCCAAGGTCGAGGATCTCGGCAACTGCAAGATGCTCACCTGCTGGCCCGAGCTGGTGGACGTCCACGACCTGCAGTTCCTGCTGGGCACGCGCGAGCTGAGGCGCTGGCTCTGGCCGTTCACGATCCAGAATCCTGCCGACGATCCCGACGAGGTGGATCACAGGCTGCGCTGGGCGGAGCTGCTGCCGTGGTGACGCGGCGCAGTCAGTTGATTGTGACGTGCGCGTGCGTCGCGTTGTGGAGGTCATCATGTCGATGAATGGAGAGCTCCGCTTGATTCCGCCCGAGCTCATGGATCAGCTGGACGACGAGGAGGTGGTCGAGGGCATCATGGATGGCGACGGGATCTCCGTCGGCAAGGCGTGGAACGGGCTGCACTACCTCTATTGCGGCGACGGGATGTCCGGCGAGAGCGCCATCATCGGCGGCATCTCGCTCGACCACGGCGACACCGGATATGGACCTCCGCAGTACCTGACGCCCGACGAGGTCGCGGCGTACGCGCGGAAGCTCGACGCGCTGACCGATGACGACCTGCGCGCGGCGTACGACGCGAAAGCGATGGCCGCCGACGGCGTCTACCCGGGTGGATGGGACAGCCCGGACAACCTGGAGTGGCTCCTCACCGAGGCCCGCAGCGTGCGCGAGTTCTATCGTGACGCGGCGGCGAAGGGCGCCGGGGTCCTGCAGTTCCTGTCCTGACTCGACCGTCCTGACTTGACCGTCCGTCAAGTGCACGGGCGGCGGCGCGGCGATGATCCATGCTCGATCATGTCGAACCCGGACCCGGACGCAGACCCGGACGCGGACGCGGATGCAGAGCTCGTGCTGGCGGAGGTGGAGCGCTTCGCGCGGCGCGAGATCGAGCCGCGCGTCGAGCGGCCCGAGCAGCCGATGGACGCGGCTGCGCTCGCGGCGGTGATCGCCGCAGCCGACGTGCTCGGCCTGATCGGCGGCGAGGAGCCGACCGGGCTCGGGCTCTGGGAGGACGCCGACGGACGGCAGTCGCTGACGATCTTGCGGCGGCTCGGCCGCGCCAGTGCCGCGGTCGCCCTGGCGCTGCAC
>JAIOII010000821.1 GCA_019912685.1 Kofleriaceae bacterium | reverse complement strand
GCGCCGTCCGGGCGCTCCTCCGGCGCGCGCGCCATGAGCCGGAGGCAAAGCTCCTCGAGATCGCGCGGGACGCCGGCCGTGAACTGGCTCGGCGGCGGCGGCACCTCGCGCTGCTTGGCGACGAGCACCTGCATCGCCGGGCCGAAGTACGGGCGCACGCCCGCGAGCACCTCGTAGAGCATGACGCCGACCGCGTACCAGTCGCTCGCCTCGGTGAGCGGCAGGTCGGCCGCCTGCTCGGGCGACATGTACATCGGCGTGCCGACGGCGGCGTTCTCGTGCGTGCGGTCGGAGTTGAGCGCGGCGAGGTCGGCGACGAGCCCGAAGTCGAGGATCACGACGCGCCCCTCGTGCGTCACCAGCACGTTCGACGGCTTGATGTCGCGGTGGAGCTTGCCCGTCGCGTGCAGCGCGTGCAGCCCGTCGGCGAGCTGCCCGAGCGCGTCGCGCAGCCGCGCCTCGTCGAGCCGCCCCGGCACCATCACCCGATCCGGCGGCGCCTTCGGGAGCGGGCGCGTGAGCTCGTCGTCCTCGGGCTCGACCTCGACGGGGCGCACCCAGCGGTGGAACGGCACGCCCTCGACGAGCTCCATCGAGAACATCCACGCGTCGCCCGCGGTGTAGAGCTCGTGCAGGCGCACGACGTTGGGATGGAGGATGTCCGCGAGCATGCGGAACTCGCGCTTGAACCGATACAGCTCGCGCCCGCCCGCCGCCTCGAGCACCTTCAGCGCGACGTCGTGTCCACGCGCGCGGTCGTGGACGCGGTGCACGCTGCCCATGCCGCCGCTGCCGAGCAGGGCCCGCACCTCGAACCGCTCGGCCAGCGCATCGACGGCGCCCGGACGACCCACCCCTCTACGGTAGCTCACCCGCGCGGCGGACGGCTGTAGGTGTCAGTGAGCCTGGCGGGATCCGGCAGAGTTTGGCCACTGCGCCCGCATCAACTCGCTGATACTGGTGGTGATGGCCGTCGGCACGGCGGTTGAACCAATCGGGGGCTCATGAGGGGATTCACCTATCTACTGTCGTGTCTTTCGTTCTCCATCACCGCGTCGTGCAGCGGCGCCGGCGACTGGTTCCCGTCGGACGTCGATCAGGACGCGACGCTCGCCGCCGCCGGGGACGCCGCCGCCGCCAAGGTGTGCTCGGCCTTCGAGGACTACCTCCTCGATCAGTACCGCGGCTCGCTCTTCGTCCGCGTCGCCTGCACCGCGCTCGGCGTCGAGAACACGGAGACCGCGGCGGCGTGCGGCGACTACGTCGACGACTGCATCAACAACCCACCGCAGGAGGTCCAGTCGGCGGTGTCGTCGATCGTCGCCTCCGCCGGCTGCGGCGCCGTCGCCGACTACGAGTCATCGGGCTGCAGCAAGACCATCTCCGACCTGCGCGCCTGCCTCGACGCCGTCGAGCGCGAGGTGACCGAGCTCGAGTACACGATCACGTGCGCGCTCGCCGGCCAGGCGCTGCCGCCCGGCTCGCTGACGATCGATCAGCCGACCGAGTGCGCCTCGATCGAGAACGCCTGCCCGGTCCCGCGCTGACGCGCGCGCTGCGCGAACAAAGAGTGCTAAGCATCGGGCGATGCCCATGCCTCTCGAGATCGTCGGCCTCGGCAAGGCCGAGGTGCGGTTCGTCTGGGACGAAGGAGACGACGGCGTGGAGGACGTGTGGAGCGCGCGCACGCTGCGCCAGCGCTGCACGTGCGCGTACTGCCAGTCCGAGGCGACGGGCGAGCGCATCCTCGATCCGGAGAGCGTGCCCGTGGACATCACGGTCACGAGCATGAGCCTCGTCGGGAACTACGGCGTGTCGATCGCGTTCTCCGACAACCACTCGACGGGCATCTACCGCTTCCGCGAGCTGCACGCCTCGCACCCGAACCGCGGAGCCGCGAAGTGACGCCCGAGCTCGAGGCGCTGGCGCGCGTCCTCGCCGCCCGCAAGAGCGTGCGCGCCTTCCGGCCGACGCCGGTCCCGCGCGAGCGGCTCGCCGCCGCGTTCGCGGCCGCGCAGCACGCGCCGTCGTGGTGCAACACGCAGCCGTGGCGCGTCGTCGTCACCGAGCCACCCAAGACGGACACGGTGCGCGCCGCGCTCGTCGCCGCCGCGAAGAGCGGCCTGCCGTCGCCGAACGTGCCGTTCCCCATCGACTACCCCGAGCCCTACCTCGCCCACCGCCGCGCGTGCGGCTTCGCGCTCTACGGCGCGATGGGCATCGCGCGCGACGACAAGGCGCGCCGCTACGACGCCTGGCTCCGCAACTACGAGGTGTTCGACGCGCCGCACCTCGCCGTCGTCGCCGTCGACCGGCGGCTCGGTCCGTACGCCCTCATCGACATCGGCGTGTGGCTCGGGCAGTTCCTCGCCGCGGTCACGGCCGAGGGGCTCGCCGCGTGCTCGATGGCGTCGATCGCCGCCTACCCCAAGGTCCTGCGCGAGCACCTCGGCTTCACCGACGAGCTCGACATCCTCTTCGGCATCGCGCTCGGCTTCGAGGACGAGGCCTCGGCGACCAACCAGTTCCGCACCGCTCGCGACCCGGTCGAGGCCAACGTCACGTTTCTCGCGGAGTGACAGTGGTAAGCTGCGCCCCGTATGGCGCGCCTCCTCCTCGCACTGTTGCTGGTCTCCGTCCATGCCCTCCCCGCCGCCGCGCAGGCCGACGCGCTGCAGCGCGCGCAAGCGCTGTTCGACGACGCCCAGCGCGACATCGCGTCGGGCAACTTCGACGGCGCCGCCGACAAGTTCAAGGCGGCGTACGAGGCGCGCGAGCTGCCCGACCTCCTCTACAACGTCGGCACCGCGTACTACCTGAAGGGCAAGAAGCAGAGCGACCCCGCCGCCTACGCGCTCGCCGTCGAGTACTACAAGAAGTACCTCGTCGTCATGCCGAAGGCGCAGGACAAGGGCGAGGTCGACAAGGCGATCGGGATCATCGCCAAGGAGATCGAGCGCCTGAAGGGCGCCACGCCCGAGGCGCCGCCGCCGCCGTCGGAGGAGGTGCAGAAACTCGAGCAGAAGACGCGCTCGCTCGTCGTCATCGAGACCGAGCCGCAGGGCGCCAACATCTACCTCGACGACAAGAAGAACGGCGTGTTCGCGCAGACGCCGTGGTCGGGCTCGCTCGACGGCACGCACCGCGTGATCATCGAGAAGCGCGGCCACAAGTCGAAGGAGTCGACGCTCTCCCCCGATCCCAACCGCCTCGTCGTCCTGCAGGTCGTGCTCTCCGAGGAGGACTACCTCGGCTGGCTCGAGATCCGCAGCAACGTGCCGGGCGCGAGCATCTTCCTCGACGACAAGGCCGCCGGCGCGATCGGCAAGACGCCGTTCTCCGGCAACCTGAAGCCCGGCAAGCACACCGTGTGGATCTCGGCCGACGGCTACGACGAGACCCAGCACGAGGTCGAGATCATCGCCGGCGAGACGCACGAGATCGTCTCCAACCTGACGGGCACGCCGGTCGGCTACCTCGACATCCGCGGCACGGGCCTCGACGGCGCGCGCGTCTACGTCGATCGCGAGATGGTGTGCGAGCGCGCCCCGTGCCGCAAGCCGGTCGCCGAGGGCACGCACACGATCGCGGTCGCGCGCGACGGCTACAAGACGTACCGCACGCGCATCGACGTCCAGGCCAAGACCGAGCTGTCGATCAAGCCGTCCCTGCGCAAGAAGCCGTCACGCACCGACGCCGTCGTCGCCTACGTCTTCGCCGCGGCGATCGCCGGCGGCGCCACGTACGCGTACATCTACCAGGGCGACCTCGAGATGGGCGACAAGCACTTCGACCAGAAGGACAACATCAAGTACGGCGCGTACGGCGGCTGGGGCCTCGCCGGCGTCGTCGGCCTGTCGGCGGTCTACTACACGTTCCGCGACAAGGGCCCGCCGTCGACGGGCACGATCGACGTGCGCGCCGTCGCGCTCGAGCCGACGGTCGGCCCCGGCTACAGCGGCGTGAGCCTCGGCGGCCGCTTCTAGAAGATCTTGTCGAGCTGCGGCAAGAGCCCGACGATGTCCGCGTCCTCGACGGACGCCTTCACGTCGAGCTCCTTGCCCGTGGTGCCGACGGTGACGGTGTTCAGCACCTTCACCACGGCCGGCATCTTCGCCGCCTCGACCTTGGCCTCGGCGAGCCCCTTCTGCACGTCGGCGAGCGCGGCCGTCGCCTCGCCCGGCTTCGACCAGATGACGTGGGCGGTGAGCGTCACGGTGCCGCCGCTGATGTCGACCTGACCGTAGCCGCCGAGGATCGTCCCGATCGACTCCTTCTCCTTCTTGGCGACCGCGGCCCAGATCGGCGCCGACGTCGAGAGCTTGGCGAGGCCCTGGCCGACGACGCCCCTGGGCGCCCGCCCGGCGAGCGCCCTGGTCAGCTTGCCCTTGTCGCCGGGATCGTCGGTGAACGCGATCACGTCGGGCGCGAGCCAGGCGGCGTAGAGCTTCTTGCGCTCGCCCTGAATCGAGTACTCGGTCAGCTTGCCGACCTTCTTGCGGCTGACCTTCAGGTCCGGCTTCCCGCTCATCTTCGCGCCGATCTTCTCGAGGCAGCCGACGACCCTGGGCTCGTCGAGGCCGTCGAGGCCGAACACGACCAGCGGCTTCTCGTCCTCCTTCATGATCACGGTCACGTCGGCGATCGCCGTCGGCACGTCGATGCCGCACGTGCCCTTGATCGTGTCGAACGCCTCCTTGGCGTCGTCCTCCTGCTGGAGCAGCATCTGCAGCCCGGCCGCGTAGGTCGACGTGGCGCGGATCGGCTTCAGGTTCGCGCCGAAGACGATCGCGGCCGACGGGTTGACGGTCTTCTTCACCGCCGTCCACGACTTCGACTGTGCGACAGCCGACCCGGTAAAACACAGCAACAACGCGCCAACGACTGCCAGAAGAGGTTTCCGCATACCGGCCAGCATACGCTCTACGTTGAGCGCCATGGTGCGAGCCGCCGCCGTCGTCCTCCTCGCTGCCGCTGCCGTCGTCGCCACTCCCGCCTGCGGCGGTGGCACGGACGAGGTCGTCCCCGCCGACGCGGCGGTCGACGCCGCCGTCGACGCGCCCGACCTCCCGCCCGATCCGTTCGAGGGCATGTTCGACGAGGGCTCCGAGTTCCCGCGCGCGCGCTGCCGCGCCGGCGCGATGGCCGGGTTCGCCCGCACCAACGTCTGGGTCCCGCTCGGGCTACGCACCGACGCCCCCGGCGGCACGCTGCGCACCTTCGTCGACGGCTTCCTCGGCGAGGAGCAGGTGCCGCACACGCTGACCGCCGACGACCTGATCGTCCGCCGCTCGAGCTTCAACGCGCAGAGCGGCCGCTGGAGCATGCGCGCGATCGACGTCTGCGACGTGCTCGCCGACGGCACGCTGCGCGGCTCGATCGTCCAGTGCTACGGCGAGACCTGCTGGGACCCGTACGAGCTCGAGGTCGCCCCCACGCACCGCATCGCCGGCGAGAGCGAGGGCCAGCACCTCACGCTGCTCGGCGAGCTCGCGCTCGACGGGCGCCCCCTGAACGTGCGCGCCGCCGGCGACCACGCCTACCTCGCCATGGGCGGCGCCGGCCTGCGCGTCGTCTCGGTCGCGAACCCGGCGGCCCCCGTCGTCGTCGGTTCGTACGTCCCGGCCGTCGACAACTACTTCAACGACGTGAAGCTCGTCGAGGCCGCCGGCCGGCGCTACGCCGTGCTCGCGGGCTCGCCCGTGGAGGTGATCGACGTCACCACGCCGGCGTCGCCGTCGCTCGTCGCCACGATGGCGACCGACGCGCACACCGTCTTCCTCGACGGCACGATGGCCTACTCCGTCGACGGGATGCGCGCCGAGCTCGACATCTTCGACATCGCGGATCCACGCGCGCCGATCCAGCGCGCCGCCTTCGAGGTGCCGGGGCTCCCCTCCTTCAGCGGGTTCCACGACCTCTACGCGGCCGGCGGCTTCGTGTACCTGAGCACGTTCGGCTACGGGCTCGTCGTCGTCGACGCGCGCGCTCCCTCCGCCCCGGTCGTCGCCGGCATGACCGCCGAGGATCCGAGCCGGCGCTACTGGCACTCGCCGTGGGTCACCCAGGTCGCGGGCAAGCCCGTCATCGTCCACGGCGACGAGTTCGCCGGTCCGGAGTCGGGCGTCCGCCTCCTCGACGGTGATCCCGCGTCACCGACCTACCTCGGCACGCTCGGCGACTGGCACCTGCGCGACGACATCTCGACGCACAACGTGATGGCGCACGGCGCGACGGTCTACCTCTCGCACTACCAGGACGGCATCCGCGTGCTCGACATCACCAACCCCGCGACGCCGACCCAGCTCGGCTACTTCAACACCTGGAGCGAGGACATCGCGACCGCCGCCGCCTTCTCCGGCGCGATCGGCCTCGACCTCGACGTGGCGCGCCGCCGGATCTACGTCGCCGACCTGCTCCGCGGCTTCCTCGTGCTGCAAGGCACGGAGACGGTGTTCCCGCCCTGAGCGGGTGTCACGAGTGGCGCCGCGCGCGCCGGCGCGATATCCTATCCGGCCGAGGGTGGCTGGTATGAAACTACGCGGTATCTCCTTACTTGGCCTTGTCTTTTCCGTTGCCGTCGCGCTCGTCGGCACCGCCGGTCCGGCCCGTGCGCAGAGCGCCGAGTGGAAGGCCGCGCAGGCCGCCTTCGATCAGGCGCAAGGCGCGTACCTCGCCGGCAACTACGACGACGCCGCCGCCGGCTTCAGGAAGGCGTACGAGGCGCGGCGCATGGCGCAGTTCCTCTTCAACGTCGGCGCCGCGTATCACATGAAGGGGAAGAAGACGAACGACCCCGCCGCGTACCAGCTCGCCGTCGACTACTACAAGAAGTACGTCACCGAGGATCCCAAGGCCGAGGATCGCAAGGACGTCGAGAAGACGATCGCCGTGCTCGACGAGGAGCTGAAGCGCCTCGCGGCCGCCGCGCCGACCGGCACCGACCCGACGCAGCCGCCGCCGACGCCGTCGGAGCAGGTGCAGGCGCTCGGCGAGGTGAAGGTGCGCGGCCTCGTCGTCATCGAGAGCGAGCCGCAGGGCGCCAACATCTACATCAACGGCAAGGAGAAAGGCCCGTTCGCGCAGACGCCGTGGTCGGGCACGATGGACGGCGAGTTCCAGTACCTCGTCGAGAAGCGCGGCTACAAGAGCAAGGAGGGCCGCACCTCGGCCGATCCGTCGCGCCTCATGGTGCTGCAGATCGTCCTGTCCGAGGAGGACTACCTCGGCTGGCTCGAGATCAAGTCGAACGTGCCGGGCGCCGAGATCTTCCTCGACGACAAGAGCGTGGGCGCGATCGGCAAGACGCCGTTCTCCGGCAACTTCAAGCCGGGCAAGCACACGGTGTGGATCTCGGCCGACGGCTACGAGGAGTCGCAGCACGAGATCGAGGTCATCGCGGGCGAGACCCACGAGATCAACTCGACGCTCAAGGGCGCGCCGGTCGGCTACCTGAACGTGCGCGGCCTAGGCATCGAGGCGAGCGAGATCCTCGTCGACGGCGAGGTGGTGTGCCCGCGCGGTCCGTGCCGCAAGCCGATCAAGGAGGGCCGCCGCCGCGTCACCGTGCGCCGCCCCGGCTACAAGCCGTACACGACGACGATCGAGGTGCAGGCCAAGACCGAGATCTCGGTGAAGGCGATGCTCGCGAAGAAGCCGGGCCGCGGCGACGCCGTGGTCGCGTACATCTTCTCGGCCGCGTTCCTCGGCGGCGGCATCTACCTCGGCCTGGAGGCCGACAAGATCCACGACACGCTGCGCAAGGAGATCGACGAGGGCAATCCGCCGATCGATCAGGACGACCCGCGGTTCCAGCGGGGCAAGTACATGGCGATCGGCGCCAACGCGGCGTACGGCCTCGCCGGCGTCATCGGCCTCGCCGCCATCTACTACACGTTCCGCGACAAGGGCGCGCCGTCGACGGCGACCCTCGACGTCCGCGCCCTCGCCCTCACCCCGGTCATCGGCCCCGAGTACGGCGGCCTGAGCATGGAGCTCTCATGGTGAAGACGTCGATCGCAGCTGCCACCGCGGCGCTTTCGCTCACCGCGTGCAACTGGGCGCAGTTCGACGAGCTCGCCGACGAGGCGTGGGTCGATCGCGTCACCAAGCCCGAGGTGACCGACTCGCGGCAGTACGGCGTCGCGCTCGTCGGCATGCAGACGCGCGACGTCGGCGCCGCCGCGTTCGTGCTCGGCAAGTCGCGCGCGAGCCTGTCGACGCTCGGCTACGACGACGAGGGCCACCGCCGCGCCGTCGAGCACCTCGACCCGCGGACGTCGCTTTCGTTCGCCGGCTTCCCGGAGCGCCCGGCGCTCGCCCTCGATCCCGACAGCGACCGCGTCGCCTTCACGGTCGTCATGGGCGAGAACGTCGACCCGACGCGCGTCGCGGTCTTCGACGGCCACACCCTCGAGCCGGTGAAGTCGGTCGTCCTGCCGGCGCAGCACGACGTGAACGGCACGCTGCGCCACAACATCTACGCCGAGGGCGTCTCGTTCGCGACCTTGCCCGGGTTCGGCATGGACACGATCAAGGAGCTCGTCGTCGCGCGCGGCCCGCAGCTCGTGATCATCCAGGACTACTCCGAGCCGGACGCCGCCTCGACGTTCGCGATCAAGGGCTGCCGCGCCGGTGACAGCCAGTTCGACTGGTCGTACTCGGCGATCGCCGCCGACGTCGACGCCACCCACGCCGGCCCCGAGGTCCTCATCGCGGTCGGCGAGGAGCTCCGCGACGGCGCCTCCGAGATCCTCATCCTCGATCCGGCGCAGATCACCCAGACCTACGACACGACCCAGAGCTGCGAGGCCAGCGTCGCCGCGCTCGGCCGCATCACCTCGACCGAGGGCGCGACCGACCTCGGCTCGCGCATGATGGCGGCGCAGTTCCCCGACGTCGTCGATCCGGATCCCAACGCGGCCCTCGACGATCTCGTGTACTCGGCGCCGTCGCTCAACAAGGTGTTCGTCCGCTTCGGCGGCGGCGGCGCGGCCGAGGTCACGCCGGGCGAGGCGGGCAGCGAGTTCGGCGACGCGATCACCGTCGCCGACATCTTCGACCGCTACGACGGGCCCGAGCTCATCGTCGGCGCGCCGCGCAGCGATCCCGACGGGGTCTCGAACGGCGGCTCGGTCTACATCTACGCGTTCCACGCGACCCCCAGCCCCGGCTTCGAGCTGGTCATGACGCTGCGCCCGGCCGAGCCGGTCGAGGAGGAGCGCTTCGGCAAGAGCGTCACGGTCGCGCCGTTCGGCGCCACCGGCGACAAGCAGGTGCTGATGGTCGGCGCCGAAGGCGAGGTCTTCACGTACTTCCGCACCTCGGAGTACGACGACGTCCGCACCGGCCGCGCGCCCTGATCCCACGTGGCGCGTTACTGGTGCCCGAGCTGCCATCAGTTCTACGGCGAGGCCGGCTATTGCCCGTTCGACGGCGCGCGCCTGTCGATCCCGCCCGAGGCGATCTCGCACCAGCCGCGCGCGATCTCCGCGCACGACGGTGAGGAGGCGGTCAAGGCGCTGCTCCGGACCGACGCCGGCGCCATCTACGAGCGCCTCGTCGGGCAGACCCTCGACGGCCGCTACCTGATCGAGCGCAAGATCGGCGAGGGCGGCATGGGCGTGGTCTACGCCGCGCGCCACCTCGTCATCGAGCGCCCGCTCGCGGTCAAGGTCCTGAAGCGCGAGGTCGCGCGCGACCAGAGCACGATCAAGCGCTTCGTGCAGGAGGCCAAGGCGGCGTCGCGCATCGGGCACCCGCACATCGTCGACGTCACCGACTTCGGCACCACGCCCGACGGCCTCACCTACTCGGTGATGGAGTACGTCGACGGCACGACCCTGTCGTCGGCGATCAAGCTGTCGGCGCCGCTGCCGCTCGAGCGCATCCTGCCGATCGCCGCGCAGATCGCGCAGGCGCTCGACGCCGCGCACCAGAAGGGCATCGTCCACCGCGACCTCAAGCCCGAGAACATCTTCCTCATCAACCGCGACGGCCGGCGCGACTTCGTGAAGATCGTCGACTTCGGCATCGCGAAGGTGTCGCCGATCGACCAGAACGCGCCGGTCGAGGGGCCGCGCCTCACGCGCGCCGGCGCGGTGTTCGGCACGCCCGAGTACATGGCGCCGGAGCAGGCGGCGGGGCGCGGCGACACCGACGCGCGCGTCGACGTCTACGCGCTCGGCACGATCATGTACGAGATGCTCACCGGCCGCGTGCCGCACAAGTCGGAGAGCATGGTGCGCACGCTGGCGATGCAGATGCTCGATCCGATCGAGCCGCCGTCGAAGGTGCGCCCCGACCTGCACATCGCGCCCGAGGTCGAGGCGGTGGTGATGCGCGCGCTCGCCAAGAAGCGCGAGCAGCGCTACCAGACGATGGGCGAGCTGTACGACGCCATCAAGAGCGTCTCGGGCACGATCGAGCTGTCGCAGCCGGTGTCGTCGGCCGTGACCGCGCAGAAGCAGGCGCTGCAGCTCCAGCCCCTGCCGCCCGGGGCGGCGAGCGGGCCCGACGCGCAGACCGTCCGGCCGCCGCGCACCGAGGTC
>JAIOII010000820.1 GCA_019912685.1 Kofleriaceae bacterium | reverse complement strand
GAGAGCGAGAGCGAGAGGGAGAGCGAGAGCGAGAGGGAGAGGGAGAGGGTCAGGCAGTGCGAGAGGGGAAGGGCGAGGCGAAGGGCCCCGGATCGGGCACGGGCACGGGCACGGGTCAGAGCCCACGCACGGGCGGTGGTGGTGGCGCGACGGGCAGCGCGGGGAGTGGGACGGGGAGCGGAAGCGATGACGATCCGATCGGTGCGGCGGCGGCGGCGGCGGCGGCGGCGGCGGCCGGGAAGATCGATGCAGGCGTGGCGAAGATCGACGCAGGCGCCGCGACGATCGATGCAGGCGTGATCGCGGTCGATGCCGGCGAGAGCGTGATCGACGCGGGCGAGAGCGTGATCGATGCGCCGGAGGAGGCGGCGTCGGCGGCCGAGCTCGCGGGGCATCTCGCGCGCCTGGTCGTGCAGAGCGGTGGCAAGATGGACCGCTGCTACCAGAACGCGACCAAGGCCCTTCCGGACGACCAACCCCTCGCCGGTGAAGTGGACATCGGGCTGGCCGTGATGCCTACTGGGGTGGTCCAGAACGTGCGCGTCACCCGCAACACCACAGGGTCCAACGATCTCGCGAACTGCGTGCAGGCCACCGCCGCACAGTGGGCCTTCCCTTCGCACTCCGAGAGCGAGCCCGTCGAGTTCGTGCACGTCTTCCGCTTCGGCCCCCGGAATCCCTGATCCAGCAATGACCACGCGCCAAGAGAGCCTCGCTGCACGGATCCCCGGCATGGCCCGCGAGCTGGTCGGCGCGGAGGTCCTCGTCATCGATCAGGACCCGAGCGTGCAGAACGGCATGGCCCAGCTGCTCGGCGCGGCGAGCCTGCACGTCACGCCCGCCAAGGATCCGGAGGCCGCGCTCGCCGCCGTCGATCGCCAGTTCTTCTCGGTGATCCTCGTCGACCTCGACACGCCGGCGCCGGGCGCGGGCCTCGACACCGTGCGCCAGGTGAAGCAGGCGTCGCCGACCTCGATGATCATCGCGCTCACGCCGCGTCGCTCGTTCGAGGACGCGGTGGCCGCGGTGCGCGCTGGCGCGATCGATCTCATCCTCAAGGCGCCCGACTCGGTCGCGTACCTGAAGGATCGCGTGCTCGAGGCGGCGGGCCGCTCGGTGGGCAAGCGCGAGGTCGACTCGGTGCTCGGCGAGGTGCGCAGCGTCCACGAGGAGTTCCTGCAGAAGTTCATGGACGCGGAGCGGCGCGCGCTCGATCTCGCCGATCGCCTCGCCGGCAAGGAACCGGGCGCGCGGTCGATGGTCATCGAGAACTTCGCCGTGCTCGTGGTCGACGAGGTCGACTCGATGGTCGAGGAGATCCGCGAGGCCGGCGTGGCCGGCTTCACGTTCATCCACGCCACGAGTGGCGGCGAGGCGCTCGATCGGATGTCGAGCGGGCGCTTCCACTTCGCCCTCGTGTCGGAGGACCTGCACGACCTGCCGGCCTCGATGGTGACCTCGACCATCCGCGCGCAGAGCGGCGACACCGTCGTGTTCGTGTTCCGCGGGCCCGGCGAGGGCGGCTACGTCAACCTGCTCGAGACCGGCGGCCAGCGCACGCTGATCGCGCCGTTCGGGGACACCCGGCAGCTCCTCGAGCGGCTCGACGAGCTCGCCGAGGCGTTCCGCGCCAAGGCGCGCGAGCGCCGCTACACGCAGAACTTCCGCGAGAAGCACTACGACTTCCTGCGGCGCTACGTCGAGCTGAAGACCAAGATCGATCGCGCGCTCGGCGACGGTCCGGGTTAGCGAGGGCTACAGGCCGGGCGCCGGGAAGCGCGAGGTGAGCTCCTTCACCTCGCCGCGAATCCTGGCCTGGAGCGCGGCGTCGGCGGGCGCCTGGGCGATCGCGTCCATCCAGGCGGCGATCTGCTTCATCTCCGCCTCCCTCATGCCGCGCGAGGTGACCGCGGGCGTACCGAGGCGGATGCCCGACGGGTCGAACGGCTTGCGCGGATCGAAGGGCACCGTGTTGTAGTTGGTGACGATGCCGGCGGCGTCGAGGGCGCGCGCGAGCGGCTTGCCCGCCGTGCCCTTGCCGGTGACGTCGACGAGGACGAGGTGGTTGTCGGTGCCGCCCGTGATGACGTCGAAGCCGTGCTCGACGAGCGCCGCGGCGAGCGCCCGGGCGTTGGCGACGATCTGCTGCGCGTACGCCTTGAACGCCGGCTGCGCCGCCTCGTGGAGCGCGACCGCGATGCCCGCGGTCGTGTGGTTGTGCGGGCCGCCCTGGAGGCCGGGGAACACGGCCTTGTCGATCGCCTTCTGGTGGGTCTCGCGGCAGAGCAGCATGCCGCCGCGCGGGCCGCGCAGGGTCTTGTGCGTCGTCGTCGAGACCACGTCGGCGACGGGGACCGGCGACGGGTGCACGCCGGCGGCGACCAGGCCGGCGATGTGGGCGATGTCCGCGGCGAACACGGCGCCGACCTCGCGCGCGATCTCGGCGAACGCGGCGAAGTCGATCGTGCGCGGGATCGCGGTGCCGCCGGCGAAGAGCAGCTTGGGCCGCTCCTTCTTGGCGAGGTCGCGGACCTCGTCGAGGTCGATGCGGCCGGTGTCCTTGCGCACGCCGTACTGCACCGGGCGAAAGTACGTGCCGGTGATCGACACGCCCCAGCCGTGGGTGAGATGGCCGCCGGCGGGCAGCGCCATGCCCATGACCGTGTCGCCCGGCTTCAGGAACGCGAAGTAGATGGCGAGGTTCGCCGGCGAGCCCGAGTAGGGCTGGACGTTGGCGTGGCCGGCGCCGAAGAGCGACTTCGCGCGATCGATGCAGAGCTGCTCGATCCTGTCGATGTTCTGCTGCCCCTCGTAGTAGCGCCTGGTCGGGTAGCCCTCGCTGTACTTGTTGGTGAGGACCGTGCCGGTGGCGGCGATGACGGCAGCGGACGCGTAGTTCTCCGACGCGATCAGCCGGATGGTGTCGCGCTGGAGCGACTCCTCGGCCGTGAGCAGCGCGGCGAGCTCGGGATCGACGGGGTGGACGGTGTCCGCGGCGTGCGACATGCGCGGAGGATATCGCGTGAACGCGCTCCAGGCGTCGACGGGCAACGTCTCTGTGATAAACCCGGATCTCTCGCATGTATCACCCGTCCCGCGACGAGTTCGTTACGGCCGCCGCGCAGGGCAACCTGATCCCGGTCTACCGGGAGCTCTGCGCCGACGCGGACACGCCGGTGTCGGCGTACGCGGCGCTCGGCGGCGGCGACTACAGCTTCCTGCTCGAGAGCGTCGTCGGCGGCGCGACCTGGGCCGCGTACTCGTTCGTCGGCGTCGCGCCGCGCGCGGTGATCACCTGCCGCGGCGGCCAGGCGCATGCGACGTGGTTCGACGTCGAGGGCGGCGGCGCGCCGCGCACCGCCGAGTGGCCCGCGCCCGATCCGGTGGTCGCGCTCGCCGAGGTGATGGGCGAGTTCCGCCCGGCGCCGGCGCCCGGGCTGCCGCGCTTCTGGGGCGGCGCGGTCGGCTGGATCTCCTACGACTGCGTGCGCTCGTTCGAGGACCTGCCGGCGCGGAACAAGCCCGGTCAGCTGTCGTCGCTGGGTGTGCCCGCGCTGTGCATGGCGGTCACCGACACGCTCGTCATCTTCGACAACCTGCGCCAGACCATCAAGGTCGTGGCCACGGCCTACGTGCCGCGCGCCGAGAAGGCCGACGTCGCGTACGAGCGCGCGTGCGCGCGCATCGACGAGGTCATCCAGCGCCTGCGCGGAGCCCGCCCGCGGCTCAAGGGGCTGGCGCCGCTCGCTCCCGGCGCGCCGACCCCGGAGCCGTCGTCGCGCTTCCCGCGCCTCGAGTTCGAGGGCGCGGTCGAGCAGATCAAGGACTACATCCTCGCCGGCGACGCGTTCCAGGTCGTCCTGTCGCAGCGGCTCGAGGTCGCGCGCGCCGGCGTCGATCCCCTCGACGTGTACCGCTCGCTGCGCGTCATCAACCCGTCGCCGTACATGTTCCACCTGCGCTACCCCGAAGCGACGGTGACCGGCGCGTCGCCGGAGACGCTGGTGCGCCTCGACGGCGGGACGATCGAGCTGCGGCCGATCGCCGGCACCCGGCCGCGCGGCGCGACGCGCGCCGACGACGTGCGGCTCGAGGAGGAGCTCCTCGCCGATCCCAAGGAGCGCGCCGAGCACCTCATGCTGATCGATCTCGGGCGCAACGACGTCGGGCGCGTGGCGACGACCGGCAGCGTGCGCGTCACCGAGCAGATGGTGATCGAGCGCTACAGCCACGTGATGCACCTCGTGTCGCACGTGGTCGGCGAGCTCGGGTCCGGGCGGTCGTGGCCCGACGTGCTGCGCGCGGCGTTCCCGGCCGGGACGCTCTCGGGCGCGCCCAAGATCCGCGCGATGGAGATCATCGACGAGCTCGAGCCGACGGAGCGCGGGCTCTACGGCGGCGCGGTCGGTTACGTGTCGTTCACCGGCAACATGGATCTGGCGATCGCGATCCGCACGCTGGTCACGCTCGGCGACACGATCTTCGTGCAGGCGGGCGCCGGCATCGTCGCCGACAGCGATCCCGGCAAGGAGTGGGAGGAGACGATGAACAAGGCGCGCGCGGTCCTGCGCGCGGTGGCGATGGCCGCGCAGGCCGAGGAGGGCGTCTAGCCGTGCTGCTCCTCATCGACAACTACGACTCGTTCACGTGGAACCTCGCCCAGTACTTCGGCGAGCTCGGCGAGGACGTGCGCGTCGAGCGCAACGACGCGCTCACCGTCGACGGCGTGGCCGCGCTCGCGCCGGCGCGCATCGTGATCTCGCCGGGGCCGTGCACGCCCAACGAGGCGGGCATCTCGATGGACGTCATCCGCCGCTTCGCCGGCCACGTGCCGATCCTCGGCGTGTGCCTCGGGCACCAGTGCATCGGCCAGGTCTACGGCGGCCGGATCGTGCGCGCGCGCCAGGTGATGCACGGCAAGGTCTCGAAGGTCTTCCACGACGAGCGCGGCCTCTTCGCCGGGCTCGAGAACCCGTTCCAGGCGACGCGCTACCACTCGCTCGTCATCGCGCCCGAGACGGTGCCCGACACGCTCGAGGTGACGGCCAAGACCTGGGACGACGAGATCATGGGCGTGCGCGTGCGCGCGCTCGCGGGGACGGCGACGCCCGTCGAGGGCGTGCAGTTCCACCCCGAGTCGATCATGACGACCGCCGGCAAGGCCATGCTCGCCAGCTTCCTCCGCGCCGGCGCGAGCGCCGCATGATGGACATCAAGGCAGCCATCGCCCGCGTGACCGCCGGCGGCGACCTCCACTCCGACGAGATCGCCGCGGTGTTCGGGCAGATCATGGACGGCGCCGCGACCCCGGCGCAGATCGGCGGGCTCCTGATCGCGCTGCGCATGAAGGGCGAGACCGCCGACGAGCTCGCCGGCGCGGCGCGCGCGATGCGGGCCAAGGCGCTGCCGCTCGGCGTTCCCGATCTCTCGCGAGCGGTGGACACCTGCGGCACGGGCGGCGACGGCTCGGGCACGGTGAACGTCTCGACGATCGCCGCGGTCCTCGCGGCCGGCGCCGGCGCGATCGTCGCCAAGCACGGCAACCGCGCGCTGTCGTCGCGCTCCGGGTCGGCCGACGTGCTCGAGCAGCTCGGCGTCGTGATCGACGCGCCGCCGGCCGCCGTCGAGGCGTGTTTGCGCGACGCGGGCATCGGC
>JAIOII010000819.1 GCA_019912685.1 Kofleriaceae bacterium | reverse complement strand
GGTCAGGACCGTCCCGCGGGCGCCATCGCCGGCTGCGCGGGGCCGTCGACGAGCGCGCCGATGCGCGAGCGCAGCACCGCGAGCAGGCGCTCGGCGTCGGCGGGATCGAAGTCCATGTGCGCGCGCTTGGCGATGCCGAGCTCGGTGAGCGTCACGTGCAGCGCCGGCGCGAGGTCGTGGCGCGCCAGGCAGCGGCGCACGCAGTGAAGCGGACAGCCATCGAGCGCGACCAGCGGGCGCCCGCGCCGCGCCAGCCTCACCAGGGGCTCGACGTCGCCGCCGAGGCCGGCGACGCACGACATCTCGGCGACGCCGAGGCGGTCGAGGCGCAGCGCGAGGTGGTTGGCGAGCTGCGCCGCGCTCGAGCAACCGGAGCACGAGTACACCAGCGGTTCGGTGCGCATCCCCCAACGCTGCCACGCGAGCCCGGGCCGCACTTGACGGCCATCAACTCGGCGCGAGGTCGCCCGCCATCAGCGCGGCGGCGCGAGCGTCGCCAGGTTCGCGGCGGCGGCGCCGCCGTGACGCTTGATGCGCTCGCGCGCCTCGGTGACGCGCGGGTCGTCGCGGTGCGCGGCGATGCCGCTCGTCGGGTTGAGGCGGCTCCGCTTCATCCAGGCGCCGAGGGCCGGGTGCGCGGCGCGGGCGCGATCGCCGACGAGCGTGGCGAGGAACGCGCGCGCGAAGTCGGCGTTCTCGTGCCAGTACGGGATGGGCGGGCACAGGCGGTTCTTGTCGTCGTCGTCGCCGCCGACCAGCGCCTCGATCGCGCCGAGCATGGCGAACTGGTGGCAGGCGAAGCCGAAGAAGAACGGCTGGACGGTGACGCGGCCGGGCGCGAAGATCGGGCGCGACGCCGGGCGGGCGAGCCCACGCGCCGCGCAGTGGACGTGGACGGTGCGCTCGTCGGTCGGCACGCTGCCCTCGTCGAGCACGATGTGGTCGCGCTCGATGGCGCGCACGTGGCCCATGCGCACGACGTCCTCGATCGTGCGCAGGAGGTCCAGCTCGGCCTCGCTGACGATCGCGCCGCGGAACATGGTCGGAGCGACGTCCGGGTCGATGCGCAGGAAGACGCTTTCACGCTCGAGGCGCGCGAAGAGGTCGTCGAGCGAGGTCGCCTGCGCGCACGCCTCGATCTGGAGCGAGGCGCCCCGGTAGAGCTCGGGGAGCAGCGCGTGCGGCTGCTGGAACCTGCGGTTCAGCCACCAGCCGTCGCGCGGACGGATCCAGCGGATCGCGCCGGGCGCGACGCCCTGCTCGAGGAGCCACGCGCAGGTGTCGAGCGCGGTCTTGCCACCGCCGATGACGACGAAGCGCGTGGCGGCACGATCGAGGCGCGCCAGCTGTCCCGGCGTCACCAGCCGGACGCCGTCGGCGACCGCGAAGGGCGGCGGGCTCGTCGCGGGGATCGAGCCCTCGAGGTACGTGGTGTCGACCACCTTCCTGCGAACGCCGAGCTCCCGCGTCGCGCCGCTCAGGCGCGAGACGATCCGGCCTTCTCCCTCGTAGTCGGTGCACGGGAGGTAGCGCACGCGCCCCGTCGGCAAGAAGCGCTGCTGCATGACGCGCTCGAAGTACGCGCAGAGCTCGGCGGCGCTGGCGCGCTCGTAGCACCCCGCGTTGCTCCCGACCGCGTCGAGCGCGTCGTCGCCGAGCGGGACCGAGTCGACGCCGTAGAACGCCGATGGCTGGTGGAGCCGGACGTAGGGGTACGCGTCGACCCAGTGCCCGCCGGGGGCGTGGCGGCGGTCGACGATCGTGACCGTCGCGGACGTGTGCGTGAGGAGCGCGTCGGTGAACGCCATGGCGGCGGCGCCCGCCCCCACCACCAGGTAGTCGGTCTCGTCATCTCGCATGGTGCGCGCCGTCGTTGCATGGCCCGTGCCCGGCGAGGGCCTCGCAAACCGGCGCGCTCACCGGCGCCGGCCGCGGCGGCGCGAACAGTTCGTGCGCACGACTCGTGCGCGCGATCAGCGCTCGGGCTCGATCGAGAGGTAGGTCTGGACGTCGAGCTCGCTGAACCGGCGCACGTGGATCACACGACAGGCGCGCACGGTGCCGCGCAGCACGCTCGATGGCTCGCCGGTCACGACCGGAGAGATCTCGACCGGCTCGTCGGGTCGCTTGACGCCGCCCCCGGTGTAGGCGTGATCGCTCGCGAACTCGATCCCGGTGTCGAGATCGACGATGACCGGCTCGAGCTCGCGCGCGGTCTCCTTGCTGCCGCCGAACAGCCCGCTCGACACCTGCGTGTACCAGCGAAGCTCGACGCGATGCCCCACGGGGATCGGCGCGGCGTAGAGCACGAGGACGTTGCGCATGCCGGCGAGGCTACTCGATCCGCACGGCTATGATGGCCGCATGTTCACGCTCGCGCGCGAGCTCGCGGCCTCGTCCCCCGACGCGAAGCTCCCCTGCCCGGTCTGCGCCAGCACGCTCGCCGCGCGCAACCTGGAAGCGCATCTGGCGAAGGTGCACGGCAGCGACAACGGCGGCGGCGGCGGCGGGCCCTGGCGCGGGCGACGGTGGGCGATCTTCCCCGCCACGCTCCATCACCACGACGGATCCATCGTCTTGCGTACGCTGCTCGGCCGCCGCGCGGTGAAGCTGCCGTGCAGCGTCGAGGTCGGGACACTCGTCGGCGTGCGCCCCGCCGCCGGCATGGCGTCATACGCCGACGACTACAACGTGCCGCACGACACGGTCCGGACCGGCGCGTACCTCCGCCTGGGCGACGCGATCACCGTCGGCTGCAGGGGCGGCGCGAACGTGAAGGCGCACTGGGCCGGCTGGACGCAAGGCCCGCGGCGCCGGCGCGCCGACCTCATCGTCGATCGCCGCGCCCGCGTCGAGCTCGAGTACGTCCTGGCCGCGGCCGGCGCGCTACGCCCCGCATGAACGCGCAACGCTGACGAACCTCAGTCCGGGGTCGTCGGCCTGGTCAGCGACACCTCCGGGGTGCCGCCGGCGGTCGTGATGGTGAGCACGTACGTGACCTCGTTGCCGTCGCAGTCGAGATCGCCGACGGCGGTCGCCATGAGCGTGGCGCCGTCGCCCTGGTAGCCGTAGCGGAAGTAGGACGGTTCGGTGCGCTCGAAGTCGAGCAGCTCCCACGCCGGGGTCGCCCACTCCGCGGTGGTCGTCTCGCAGCGCTTCGTCGGGTACTCGCAGCACGAGCGCGCCGGCGTGAGCGGCGCCGTCTGCGCCGGCAGCGCGCCGTGCTCGGCGTGGTACACGCGCGCCGCCCGGGAGATGGCCTCGAGCTCGAGCTCGGCCTCGGAGCGCTTGGCGCCCTGCTGGTACCGCATGAACGCCGGGATCGAGATCGCCGCCACCATGCCGACCGCCGCGGGAGATCGCCTCGGCGGCGGGCACCGCCTTGCCGGCCGCGATGTCCTCCGACGGGATCGCGAGGACCTTCTCGACGACGTCCGGCGGGTTCGACCAGAGCGTGCGCACGCCGACGACCGCATGCGCGACGTCGCCGTCGAGACGGACCGCGACGCCGAGCTCGTTGACGAGCGTGAGCGCGCGCGAGAGCAACGCGGGCGACACCGGCGCGCCCGGCGGCAGGAGCGCGCCCGAGTCGAAGACGGTCCCGCGCCCCCACATCGCGAACGCCCAGTCGCGGCCGGCGAGCTCGCGGCCGAGCGCCGACAGCTCGACGCGCGAGCCGCGCGACGCGTTCCGGGCGCCGAGCCGCAGCTCCTTGCCGTCGATCCACGCCTCGAGCTCCATGGCGCCGGTCGGCAGGATGAAGCGACACGCGCCCGGCGTCTGCGTCGGACCACGCATGTCCGGCGGGATCAGCTCGTCGCAGTGGGCGAGCACGCTCGCGAACGGCGCGGGATCGCGCAGCGCCACGCGCATGTCGAAGGTTCGCGAGCCGCCGGCGACGGTGATGGTCAGTGGGCCGTCGACGTTGTCCGCCAGCTCCGAGACGCGAACGCCGCCGGGCAGCGGCTCGTCGGGCAAGAGCTCGAGCATCGCGCGGAGGGACACCACGCCGAACGACGCGGTGGTCGCGTCGACGCGGGGCCGGCTCGCGCGGCCGAACACCGCCGTCACCTGAGGCGGCAGCGCGCCGGTGCGCGCCGCGCGCAGCACGAGCTCGCCGCGATCGAGCTGGGCCACCGCCACGACCGACTGCTCGCCGGTG
>JAIOII010000818.1 GCA_019912685.1 Kofleriaceae bacterium | reverse complement strand
TCGCGGCGCTGCCGGCGCGCGCGTTCCTGACGAACCTCGGCGACGTCCCGTTCGACGTGCTGACCGAGCCGGCGGTGCTGCACGACGTCGACCTGATGACCGCCGACGAGGACGCCTGCGCGGCGACGGTGCGGCGCGAGCTCGTGGTCACGCGCCCGGGGAGGCTCGACGCGGTGCTGCTGTACTTCCGCGCGCACCTCGCGCCCGGCGTCTGGCTGAGCAACGCCCCCGGCGGGCCGCGCACGCACTGGGATCGGCGGGTGACGGCGCTGTCGGCCGGGCGGAGCGTCCTGCCCGGCGAGCGCGTGACGATCGAGGCCTGGCGCGAGTCGGCGCTCAAGCACGAGCAGCTGCTCGTCGATGTCGCGGAGTGAGCCGACGGAGCGACGCGAAGCGGAGCGCCGTCACGCCCTGGCGCGACCGGCTTCGCGCAGCGCGGGCGACGATCAGCTGCTCGAGCGATGCGTCGCCGCCCACGTGGGCGGCGGCCTTCGTCACGAGCGCGGCTGCTTCCGCGGGACGGAAGCCGAGCTTCACGAGGGCCTGCCGCGCATCGCCGTCACGAGCTCGCGTCGGGTTGTCGGGTTTCGTCAGGACCGCGGGCGGCGGCGCGCCGTACGGCCGGCCGTCGGCATGCGTCACCCGGATCGCACCACCGACGCCGGCGATGATGATCACACCTTCGTGGTGTTGCGCGTGGTGGAGCTCGCAGAGGGTCGTGAGGTTGCTCATCCGATCGTCGCCACCGTGCTCGCGGTGGCGGATGTGGTGGACATCGACGAAGGACGACGACGTACATCCCGTGACGGTGCAGCGGTGGCGGTCCCGCGCGAGCACGGCCTTGCGGATCCGCGGCGCGATCGTCCACCGTTGCGAGGCGGCTCCTCGGTGTCGTCCACGCGGCCGAGCTCGACGGCGTCGCAGCGCGCGCGGTCGATCGCCCATGCTCCCTCCTTCGCGTTCGCCACCATTACCACGACGAAGTTCGGTCTCATGGCGTGCCCGTAGCGCGACGATGAGGGGTGCCGACGCGAAGTTTCTCGTCGAGGTCGCGTCCGTTCGGCAGACGCGAGGAGGACGCGTCTGGACGAAGATCTGTCGACGATCCTCGGTGACGTGCCGCGTGCACGCGCGATGCGCGTCAAGGGAAAATCGACTCGGGTGTCGTAGCACAGCGAAAATGTCACCCCTCATCGGCACAGCAGAAGTGTCGCTACGTGTTCCCGGTGCGCGGCGGTCGTGTGCGCGCGCAGGGAAGCGTGCGCGAGAGCTTCAAGCTCGCGTTGAGGAAAGCAGGCCTCGACACCGCGCTCCGCGTGCACGACGCGCGGTACACGTTCGCGTCGCACTGGGTGATGGACGACCGCGTGCGGTTCGTGGCGCCGAGCGCCGAGGCCGCGGCGGACTTGCCGCTCCGCGCGGTCTAACCGACGAGCGCGAGGCGGCGCTCGTAGACAGCGGGACCGGCGCGCCGGCGAGCGTGCGCAGCCTGCCAGTCGCGAGACTCGACCTCGGCCAGGAAGCGCGTCGCGTCGTAGTCGGCGCACGGGCTCTTTCGAACAGCTCGGGCCCGAGCCGTTCAGATACCCAGGCCGTCAGACGTCGCGACGGCCTCGCACTTCCGCGACGCCACGCCCGGCGTGTACACGAGCGCGATCTGGCACATCTCGTCCGACGCGGCGAAGCCCCACTGCACGGTCTCCGTGCCGGGGTTGCGGAAATGACACTGGAACTCGAAGCCCTGGCCCGCCGGGATGTGCAGCGGGGTCTGGCCGAAGTCCTTCAGCGCCGGCGTGGCCCAGTCGCGGTTCTCGTAGACGAGCTCACCCGGGTTCTCCCCGTCGAACAGGCGGACCTCGACCTTGCGGCCGAGCGCATGCGTGTGGCTCGACAGGAAGAGCAGATCGATCGGCTCGTTCATCACGCAGCGCGTCCACTGCACGGACTCGCCGGGCGGGATCTCGAGGTTCGTGTCGCGCACCGCGCTGCCCCAGATCTCGTTCGTGATCGGCTCGGCGTACTCGTAGATGTTGATCTTCGAGAACGCCTCGACCGGGTCCGGCGTCGTGTTCACGTAGTGGATCTCCTGCATGACGAGCAGGTTGCCGGGCAGGCTGGCGACCGTGCCCGGCGGCAGCGTGATCTCCTGGTCCGGCTGCTGCGCCGCGTAGAGGATGAGCCCGTCGTCCATGAGCTGCGGGTAGTCGCGGTAGAGGGCGTCGCACGCGTGCGTGCCCTCGGGGATGTCGACGCCCGCGAACGCCAGCGCCATCACGTCCATGTGGTGCATGCCGTCGCTCTGCACCGACCTCACGTGGTTGACCGCCGTGTACTCGGGCGTCGGGATGCGCGACACCTTGCACAGCCACACCTCCTCGCCCGCGGGCACCGTCACGTCCATCGCGATCTGGAACCCGGTGCCCTCCGCCGGCGGCGGCAGCGGGTCGTCGCCATCGCCGGCGTCCTCGGCGCACGCGACGAGCGAGACGGGCAGCACGACCAGAGCGAGGCGAGTCACGCGAGTCACGATCGAACAGCGCATCGCCTCCCGTACCACGCGCGCGTGGAGCCTCGACGGTAAAGCGCGCGGTGAACGCGCTTTGAAAACGCTGGTTCCGTGGCTACGCGAGTAGCCACTCGCTCCGCGCGAACGGATCAGCGCTGCATCATCGCGGAGAACTTCGCGTTCAGCGTCGGATCCTGAGCGAGCTTCTGGCCCCACTGCGTCGCCACGCCGGCGTAGCCCATCATGTCGAGCCCGTACTGGCCGAGCGCGCCCATCATGTTGCCGCTCTGCATGCCCTTCATCAGGCCGACGTAGTCCGAGAGCCGCGCCACGCGCTGGCCCGGGAACACGACCGGATCGGGATCGCCGCCGCCACCCGCGGCGAGCTGCTGCGCCGCGGCCTGCGCCTTCTGCATCTCCTCCGCCTGATCGAACTTCTTCGCCTCGATCTGGCACATGTGCACCGTCGAGACGCCGACCTCGTTGTCGAAGATGCGCTGCTTGTGCTGCTCGAGCCGCTTCTTCGTGACCTCGTCGAGATCGGGGAAGGTCAGCCAGGTCTGGACGATCGGCAGCTCCCAGCAGCAGAAGCCCTCCCTGGGCACCTGCTGGAGCATCCAGCCGAACGCCTGCGTGACCTCGCCGCGGATCTGCGGATCCTGACGCGCGAG
Source organism: Kofleriaceae bacterium (assembly GCA_019912685.1). Lineage (GTDB taxonomy): Bacteria > Myxococcota_A > Polyangia > Haliangiales > Haliangiaceae > UBA2376. Next base: position 3,256 of record JAIOII010000818.1, on the reverse strand, counting down.
CACGCCGAGGGCGACCGCCGCCGCGCCCGTCGTCCAGTCGGACGGGCCGTAGAGCAGCGACATGAGCGCCTGCTGGCGCGTGCTGCCGTGCCAGCCGCTGTCGAGCTGCGAGATGATGAGCGCCGACGCGATCTGCGCGCGCTGCACCCACGGCAGGACGCGCCAGTTCGAGCCGGGCGGACGCGGCGGGAACACCATCGTCGCGAGGAGGTCGCGCACGGCGCCGGCGCCGAGCCGCTGCGCGATGCGCTGCGCCATCGGCAGCCAGGTGTCGAGGTTGAACGGCTCGCTCGCCAGCTCGTGCACGGCCAGGACGATCGTGCCGTTGGGCCGCGGCACGTTCGGCCGCGGCTGCGTGCCCTCCCAGCTCCAGATGACGAACGGGACGTTGGTCTTGGGCTGGCGCGGGTCGGGCTCCTGGATCTTGCGCACCTGGTAGTCGAAGCCGACCTGCGGGCCCCACATCTCCATCTGCAGCCAGAACGACGCGACGACGCTCGGCGACTCGACGTGCGACATCTCGAGCTTCACCGTCGAGCCGTGGTGCTTGGCCGGGTTCTGGAACATCTGGTGGAAGATGTCGTCGAGCGCGTTCGACGACGCGTCGGCCGGGTGCGGCAGCCGGTTGATGAAGAGCTGCGGCGGATCGATCCGGTCGCAGAGCTGGCGCGCGCGATCGTTGCGCTTGTCGCCCTCGGTGAGACGCAGGAGCGCGATCTTCTGGTTGGGATCGCCGTGCTGCTTCCAGCGGATGTAGTACATCGACGCGGTCGCCCACGGGTGATCGGGCTGCTTCCTCTCGGCGTGTTCGTACTCGCGCATCGCCTCGTCGAGCCGGTCGGCTTCGAGGAACATGTCGCCCATGTCGAGGTGGGCGCTCACGTCGGCCTTGTCGTGCTCGAGCGCCTTGCGGAACCACTGCGCCGCCTGGTCGAGTTGCTTCGCGTCGCGCAGCGCGTTGGCCACGCCGATCGCCGACTTCCACGACGGATCGATCTGGTAGGCGTGCTGCGCGAACTGCTGGGCTTCGGCCTGCTGCGCGAGGCGCCTCGCCACCATCGAGCTGCCGAACCAGAGCATCCCTTGCTTCGGGTGCGCCTGGCGGATGCCGGCCATGATGCGCGACGACGACTGGAGCGTCGGCATCCGCGGATCGTCCTGGGGCGTCGGCACCGGGCACGACGCCGCGATCTTCATGATGTCGACGACGATGCCGCCCATGATCGAGTCGAGCGTCATGCCCGGCAGCACGCCGGGCTGCGAGAGCCACCACTCGCACCAGAGCATGTAGGGGATGTCGGGGCGGATCTCGGCGACGTCGGTGACGAGGTCGAGGGCCTCGTCCCAGCGCCGCATCCACGCGAGCACGTAGGCGCGGTTGGCGGCGTCGACGAAGCTGGTGTCGCCCTGGATCTCGACGAGCTTCATCGGATCGGGCGCCGCGCCGACGATCTGGTTGAGCACCTGCATCCACTCCGGGTGCATCGGGTTGGACGCGAGCGCGCAGCCGATGTGGTGCAGCGCGTGCGGCAGGTCGCCGGCGGCGAGCGCCTGGCGAGCGAGCTGGACGTCCTGTTCGGGCGTGTTCTCGGGATGATCCCCCATGGGTGGAGGATGGAGTAGTTGCCGGGCGGTTGTGACGGCGAGCGGCGGAATTCGGTCAGTCGCGCCTGGCCTCGGCGGCGAGCGCGGCCTTGACCGCCGGACGGGACGCGAGCCGGGCGCGATAGGCGGCGATGTCGGGCCAGGTGGTGAGGTCGAGCTTCCCGAAACCCGCCCAGCCCAGCACCGTGAAGAGGTACGGGTCGGCCACCGAGTACGTGGGCCCGGCGGCGTACCCGGCGGCGCCCATCGTCGTGGCCAGGTGCGCGATGCGCGAGGTGATCTTGCCGCGCAGGATCGCCTTCATCTCCTCGGGCGTGTCGGGCGCGAGCAGGAAGGAGAAGGGCTTGTGCAGCTCGCTCGCCACGAAGCTGAGCGCGGCGTGGAGCTGGTAGCGGGCGAGGGTGCCGTGGGCGGGGACGAGGCCGGCCTCGGGCTTCTGGTCGCCGAGGTAGACGAGGATCGCCGCCGTCTCGAGCAGCACCGAGCCGTCGTCGAGCTCGAGCGCCGGCACGTAGCCGAGCGGCGACACCGCGCGGTAGTCGGCGCCGCTCGCCGTGAGCTTGGTGCGGTTGGACACGCGCTCGAGCGCGAACGGCAGCTCGAGCTCGCGCAGCGCGATGTGCGGCGCGAGCGAGCAGAAGCCGGGCGTGAAGTAGAGCTTCATGGATCGGCGCGGACGACCTTGACGTCGACCTCGAGGGTCTCGGGGCCGCCGCCGACGTAGATCGTGCCGGAGGTGGGCGTGGCATCGATGTAGTTGCGGCCGACCGCGACGCGGATGTGCTCGGTCTGGGTCAGGATGCCGTTGGTCGGGTCGAAGCCCTTCCAGCCGACGTGAGGCAGGTAGAGCTGCACCCACGCGTGCGAGGCCTCGCTCTGCACGGTGTTGGTGACGCCGGGCGGGCAGTGGATGTAGCCGCAGACGTAGCGCGCCGGCACGCCGAGGAGGCGGGCGAGGCAGATGAAGAGGTTCGTGAAGTCCTGACAGACGCCCCGGCGGTTGGCGTAGACCTCGAACGCGGTCGTGAACACGGTCGTCGAGCCCTGCCGGTACGTGTACTCCTTGAAGATCGTCGCGTTGATGTCGAGGAGCGTGTCGAGCAGGTCGAAGTCGTTGCGCTTGACGAAGCTCATCGCGTACTCGGTGAGCTCGTCGAGCTGGCTCTCCGGCAGCTCCGGCGGCAGGAGGTACGGCGCCATGATCTGGCGCTGCCACGGCATCCACACCAGCGGGATCGTCGAGCGCGTCTTGAGGGTGCGGAAGTCGAGCGGCGCGACGTCGGACACGCGCACCTTGCTCGTCGACTCGATCACCATCTCCGTCCACGGCGCGTCGATGTGCAGCCGCCGCACGCGGTTGCCGAAGACGTCCTCGAAGTCCACCGACTGGCACGGCACCGACACCGTGAGCGCGTGCTCGAGCACCTCCTGGAGGCGATCGAAGCGCGGCGTGAGGCGCAGGAGGTGGGTCGAGCGCTCGATCGGCTTGGCGTAGCGGTACACGGTCCGGTGGCGGACGTCGTACGTGCGGATGGGCGCGGTCGTGACCGACGCCATCGCGGCCCGCGCCTGCACCGCGGGGTTGACCAGCGACGTGCGCGGCGTGGCGCCGGCGGCCGGCGGGCCGAGGTCGGCGACGACGGCGCCCTGG
>JAIOII010000817.1 GCA_019912685.1 Kofleriaceae bacterium | reverse complement strand
ATCCACGTGGGATCCAGCGGGCGCGTGCGCTGCTCGCCCTCGAGCTCGCGCCGGCGGAGCGGCTCCTGCTCGGCGAAGGTGATCGCGCCGCCACGATTCTCGAGCAGCTCGGCGCCGCGCGCGACGCGGCGAAACTCAGAGGGGGAACATGACGGACACGAAGAAGAAGGTCGCCATCCTCGGCGGCGGAGTGGCCGGCCTGACCGCGGCCTGCGAGCTGACGTCCGGCCCGAACGCCGGCAAGTTCGACGTCACCGTCTACCAGATGGGCTGGCGGCTCGGCGGCAAGGGCGCCTCGAGCCGCAACCTCGATCCGACGAAGGGCATGCGCATCGAGGAGCACGGCCTGCACGTGTGGCTCGGCTTCTACGACAACGCGTTCAAGCTCATCCAGCAGGTCTACGCCGAGCGGCAGGCGTTCGCGATGCCCGACGAGAAGCTGCGCACGTGGCGCGACGGCTTCCAGCCGCAGAGCTTCACGCCGATCGGCGACGACACCGGCGGCAAGTTCACGTGGTGGTCGTTCACGTGGCCGCCGATGGCGGGCACGCCGGGCGAGGGCGGCGTGTTCCCGACGCCGTGGCAGATGCTCGAGAGCCTGGCCCTCATCATCAAGTGGCTCCTGCAGCGGCTCGGCGAGAAGGGCGCCGTCGGGATCGTCGACGAGGTCCACGACGTCGAGGGCTGGGTCCACGAGCTGTACCGGGAGGCGGTGCCGTCGCGCGCGGACGAGCCCAGGGAGCACCACCTGCTCGGCCTGGTCGAGCGCGTCGGCCACTGGGTCGCGTCGTTCGGCGGCGATCACCGCGGCCAGGAGCAGGAGCACCACGCCGGCCTCGCGGAGCTGGTGCGGACGATCGCGGACAAGGTGAAGATCGATCTCGAGAACGATCCGTCGACGGAGATCCGCGACCTGTACGCGGCGTTCGTGATCGGCACGGCGCTGACCCGCGGCATGCTCAGCCCGCGGTGGGGCGTGCTGTGGCACCTCGACCTCGATCGCGTCGATCACCTCGAGCTCCGCGAGTGGCTCCTCGCGTGCGGCGCCGATCCGCAGGTGGTGAAGTCGTCGAGCCTCCTGCGCGCGCTCTACGACCTCGCGTTCGGCTACGTCCAGGGCGACGCCAACCGGCCGGACTTCGCCGCCGGCACGGCGACGCGCTGCATCCTGCGCATCGTCTTCACCTACAAGGAGGCGGCGCTCTTCCTGATGAAGTCGGGCATGGGCGAGGTCGTCGTCGCGCCGATGTACGAGGTGCTCCTGCGCCGCGGCGTGAAGTTCGAGCTCTTCCACAAGGTGCGCGAGCTCCACGTGTCGCCGGGCGGCACCGCGATCGACCGCGTCGACTTCGACCTCCAGGCGCTGGTCGCGCACGGCGAGACGTACACGCCGACCTTGCGCGTCGACGGGCTCACGTGCTGGCCCGATCGCCCGTTCTGGCACCTCCTGCAGGACGGCGACGCGTATCGCGATCACTTCGCGACGAACGGCTCGACGTTCGAGTCGCACTGGGGCCAGCCCGCGCCCGCGGGGCAGTGCACGCTGGCGCGCGGCGTCGACTTCGACGACGTCGTCCTCGCGATCTCGATGGGCGCGTTCCAGAAGCTGAACGACGAGGACACGTGGATGGCGCGCGAGCTCTCGGACGCGAGCCCGAAGTTCCGCGACATGCTGACGTTGCCGCTCAACCCGACGATGGGCATCCAGCTGTGGATGACCCCGGATCTCGCGGGGCTCGGATGGAAGGAGCCGAAGCCGGCGATGGACGCGGCGCCCGAGCTGATGAGCGTGTGGGCCGACATGAGCCAGGAGCTCGTGCACGAGCGCTGGGGCGACAAGGGCCCGGGCTCGGTCCAGTACCTGTGCGGCGTGTACCCGACGCAGCTCTACCGCGCGCCGGCGAGCACGCCCGACATGCCCGGGCGCGCGTGGGCCGAGGTCCGGCAGACGACGCGCGACTGGTTCGCGCAGTGGGGCGGCACGATGTGGCCGGAGATCCGCGATCGCGCGAATCCCGCGGGCATCGACTGGAACGCGGCGTGGGCGCTGCCGGACCTGAGGGGCGAGGAGCGCCTCGACTTCCAGTGGCTGCGCCCCAACGTCGATCCGACGGAGTGCGCGGTCGCGGCGGCGGCGGGGACGAGCCGCTTCCGCCTGGATCCGGGGGCGAGCGGCTTTTCGAACCTGTACCTGGCGGGCGACTGGACGTCGAACGGGCTCAACACGCTGTGCGTCGAGGCCGCGGTCATGAGCGGGATGCGCGCGGCGTCGTGCCTGTCGGGCACGGCGATCGACATCGTCGGCTGGGACTTCCTGCGCCGCGGCGGCTTTCACGCAGCCGAGCCCGCGGCGGCGGCCACGGCCGCACCCGCGCTCGCGGTCGCGACCTCGACGACGTCGACGCTGCCGATGTACGTCTCGCAGCTCGGCCACGGCGAGCAGTCGTCGTTGCCGCCCGGCGTGGTCGAGGGCGGCATGGGCTGGTGGTTCGCCGTGCGCGCGAGCGCGAGCGCGATGCAGGCGCTCGTCGACGCGCAGCTGAACGCGCCGAGCGGCGGCAAGGGACCGAACTACCGCGTGCTCGGCTCGCACATGCTGATCTCGATGCTCGACGCGGATCGCCTGACGACGCCGGCCGAGCGGGTCGGCTACGTGCCCGACCAGGAGTGCGGCCTCTGGATCCCGCTCGTCGTGTGGTCGGGGATCATCCCGCGCATCGTCTTCTGGATGCCGTACATCTTCATCAACAGCTCCGCCGGCATGTGCACGGGCCGCGAGGTGTGGGGCTACCCGAAGGAGATCAGCTCGTTCCTCATCCCGCGCCACCCCGACACCGCCGACGAGCTCCTGGTCAACGCGACGATCTTCCGCACGCTCGACACGCGCACGCTCGGCACGTTCGAGCCGATCCTCCGCATCCGGCGCACGAGCGGCGCGCCGTCGACGGGCTTCGTCGCGGGCGCGTGGTCCGGCTTCGAGGAGGCGGCGAAGGCGGTCGCCAGGGAGCTCGCCGAGAACGGCGTGCACTTCTCGGTGCACGGCGTGGAGGAGGGCATCGCGTTCGCGAAGCTCGGCCTCTCCATGAACGTGCCGCTCGCCAACCTGAAGCAGTTCCGCGACGCGCAGGATCCGACGCGCGCCTGCTACCAGGCGATCGTCGAGGCGCCGATCCGCATGGACAGCTTCGGCGGCGGCTGGTTCCTCCCCGGCGGCTACACGCTCGAGGTGACGCCGGCAGAGAGCCACCAGATCGTCACGGATTTCGGGCTGGCGGGGAACGTCGTCCCCGTCGAGCTCGCCTTCTGGATGCGCATGGGCTTCTCGGCGATGCCGGGGAAGGCGGTGTGGTCGGCTCCCTGAGGGGGAAGAGGGGAGACGTAGAAGGGTAAGGGTAAGGGTAAGGGTAAGGGTAAGGCTCAGAGTGCCTGCGCGAGGGCTCGCGCTGTTCCTCGCAGGCAGTGCCCACGCGTGAGCACTGCGGTCGAGAGGGCGCAGGAACTGCGAGTCAGGTCTGGGCCTTACCCTTACCCTTACCCTTACCCTTACCCTTCTACGATCCCCCCAGCCGTAGGGGTTCTCCAGCGCCTTACCCTTCTACGATCTCCCCTCCGTCAGCCGAAGCGCTTCACCAATGCCTGCGCGGCGAGCACGCCGCTCTCCGTCGCCGACTCGGCGCAGCCGGCGGGCAACGTCGTGTACGTCCAGTCGCCGGCGGCCACCGCGTTCGAGATCGAGGCGTCGCCGGGGTGGAGGCGCTGCGCGATCGTGCCGGGCGGCGACAGGACGTAGCGCTCGGTCGGATCGATGTTGGCCCGCGTCCACTGCGCGTCGATGCGCTGCGCCGGTGGACGGTCCGCGAGGTCGACGAGGCGGTTGAAGTCGAGGCCGCTCTGCCCCGGCACGCACGCGAGCGGGAAGAGCATCCCGGCCGCCGATTGCAGGTACGCGGCGCCGGTGGCGCGCACGCGATCCTCGACGGCGCGCGGCACGTCCGGGTTCGCGAAGTCGGTCATGTCCGGCGTCGCCGGGAGCGCGCTGCAGAAGTACTCGAGCGCCCTCGGCTGGTGCGACGCCGGCCAGTCCTCGCGCGGGAGGAGGTGGCTCATCTCCGCCCACGTGTCGAACGGCTCGCTGTACGCGGTCATGATCGTCTCGCCGTACGTCCAGCCGAGCTGGCCGATGTCACGGTCGAGCCAGATCTGCATCGACTGGGTCGGCGTCGTGATCGCCGTGTTGATCGCGACGGCCCACGACGGCACGCGCGCGATCACGTCGCCGGCGATGCGCGCCAGCTCGGCGACCGAGATGCCGACGACGACCACGTCGAAGTCGCGGCCGCGCACGAGCGTCTCGCGCCCGGCGCACTCCGTGCACCACGCGCTCTCGAGCGTGTAGCCCGCCTTCGCCAGCCGCGCGCGGATCGCGTCGCCGTCGGCGAGCTGGTCCCAGAAGGGCTCGCTCGGCCACGACACCACGCCCTTCACCGGGAACGTCGGCGTGTACTGCGCCACGCCCGGCGCCAGGTCGACCTGACGGATCAGGTCGATCTCGTCGATCGTCGTCCCGTCGGCGGACATGCGGAGCTGCTCGACGCGCCGGAACAGCTTCACCGTCTGCCCGCGCTGCACGAGGCACTCGTAGACCGGGCTGAAGACCGTGTCGCCCATGCCGGCCTGCATCTTCCACAGCGGCGCACCCTTGCTCGCGAACACGAGGTCCATCGCGACCTGCAGCACCACGCCGGCCGCCGCCTGCGCCGCGTCGGGGTTCGTCGTGTCGCCGCGCGTCCACGCGAAGCCGAGGTCGTAGAGCGCGATGACCGGGGGCGACCACGCGACGTCGGGGCGCGCCCCGTGCTTGCCGAGCCACGCCTTGAAGTCGAGGCCGTCGATCGCGCGGAAGCCCTGCGGGCTGAACAGCACGTCGCTCACGTACCCGCGCACCACGGCGACCCCGAGCTCGACGAGCAAGACCAGCCGCCGGAGGTCGTCACCGATCCCGCGCAACGCGTCCGCCGCGCGCGCGAGCCACGCCGTGATCTCGCCGAGGAAGCCGTGGATCCACGCGGCGTGGGCGAGCTCCTCGATCTCGGCGACGACGCCGTGCGCCTCGAGCGCGGTCGTCGGCGCGGCCGATGCCGGCGCGGCCACCGCGAGCTCCTTCACCCGCGCCTCGAGCCACGCGATCAGCTTCTCGAGGTACCCGAGCTTCGATGGCTTGCCGGCGTCGTCACCGGGCAGGCCCGGCAGCGGCGGGATGTGGAAGTTCCACGGCCGCCACTTCCCGTCGTGCCACTCGCCGAGCGACAGCTGGTACTGCGGCTCGAACGCGTCGGTCCACGCCTGGAACGGGTTGTCGGGCTGCTTCTGCCACTCGGCGTACGCCTCCTGCATCAGCGTGAACGCGTGGCGGTAGAAGCCGAGGAACGCGTGCAGGCCGTGCTCCTCGATGCGATCGCCGATCGCGCGGTTGCGCCCCGAGGCGCCCTTGCCCCCGAGGCGCCAGCCCTGCGAATAGACCGTCACCTCGAACACGTCGCGCAAGGCCGGTGTGCGCGTGAGCTCGAACGCGGCGCTCATCGAACCGAGTCCACCGCCGAGCACGGCGACCTTGATCTTCTTGCCTGCGACCCGGCCTTGGCTCATCGCGCGCGAGCGTAGTACGAAGCGCGCATGAAGAATTCGATCTGGCTCTCGATCCTGTTCGTGGCGGCGTGCGGCGGATCTCCCAGGCCCGAGCCGACGCCGACGCCCGAGCCGACGCCGACGCCCACCGAGAAGGAGTGCGTGAAGACCGGCTGCAGCGGCACGATGTGCTCCGACGAGGAGGGCCTCATGACGACGTGCGAGTGGCGCCCCGAGTACGCGTGCTACCAGGACGCGGAGTGCAAGCGCCAGGACGACGGCACCTGTGGCTGGACGCAGACCGAGGCGCTCACGGCGTGCCTCGCGAGCCCGCCGGCGGAGTGATCCTCAGCTAACGCGGCGGTGGGACGGGAATCGACGGCACATCCGGTTGGTGGCCGGTCCCCCGCCGATCCGTCACGGCCCGGCACGATCAGGCGCGCTCGACCAGCGTCGCCACCCCGAGCCCGGCGGCGCCGCTCACGGCGGCGATGCCATAGCGGCCGCCGGTGCGCTCGAGCTCGTCGACCACGCCGGCGAGGAGGATCGTGCCGGTCGCGCCGAACGCGTGGCCCATCGCGATCGTGCCGCCGCCGGGGTTGAGGCGCGTCGGATCGATCCGGAGATCGCGCTCGAGCCGCAGACAGAGCGCCGCGAAGGCCTCCGCGAACTCGAAGACGTCGATGTCGCGCGGCGCCAGGCCGGCGCGCGCGAGCACGCGCACGATCGCGTCCTGGCCCGCCGTGAGCATGACGAGCGGGTCGCCCGCGCACGTCGCCGACGCGACGATGCGGGCACGCGGCGCG